>JACPOX010000217.1 GCA_016191305.1 Legionella longbeachae
TATATATCTGAAATTTTGATTCAGTAGTTAATTTCTCATGTTGAGAAAAAATTCCCAATTTTGTAATATTAGATGGAATTTTAAATTCATCTTTTGGTCTACTTTTATTAATAGTTTCTACTAAACCGAAATTAATAAAACAAATCGACACCAGTAGAATTGCACCCATCAATGGAATAATGGGGAAAGCTGCAAATAGTGGTGCAGCACAACACATGGAGAGAAAAACAGCGATGGTGTTAGTCACATGCGAACCAAGACGTAACAGCTCAAAATTTAATTGGTTATCTATTGCTTTAAGATAATCTTCTGCTTGCTTCTTTTCTTCTGTATTTGTCGATTGTAAAGACATTTTTTTATATTGCTTTTGCAATTCATATAATCGATTTAACTCAATATAAGCTCTCGCGGCAGCCAAAATCACATCATAAAAAAAACAAGAAATGGTCAAATAGGTAGCAATAGGAGCCAAGGCACCTGTTAAGATAAAACAATTAATAAGCCCTACAGAAACCCAAGCAAGATCATTGCCTAATTCAAACCAACGTCGTTGCATTTGCGCTTTGAACCGCACCGACCATCCTAAAGACCTTTCCTCATTGTCCATCCAAAATCCAGGAACAATATGTTTTATCATTAAAGAAAGATTCACAAATAAGCGTGGTAAATAAAAACACCATGCAAGATGCGCTAAAATAGGATCCGTAAGTTTGTCTAGAACTTTTACAAATTTAAGGTATGCTTCTGAGCTAGTATTGAAAAGTGCAATAAGATCCAAAGCACGCTTAGAACGAATAAGCAAGAGTCGATACATATTGACATTAATAGTAGTAGTACGTACATATTGAGTAAATGAAGGTACAGCACTTATTTGTTTGATCTGATTAGAATGAAAAATTTGGATGACTTTATTAAGTTGCTCACGTTGCTGCTGCAGACGCACTACCTCTCTAGGTACAATTAAATAGCATTGATAAATATGTTCCAAAAATTCAGCGAGTATTAATGCAGCAATTAATTGATCTACAATTTCTTTTTGATTTATTGACTGTTTAGACAAAAATTTATTTCTTATTTGCCCGCACAAAAGACTGTATTCCAAGTTTAGTACTAAATGAAAAGGCATTATTTTTCGATAAAATTCTGGCCCCAAGTTTTTAATCTTTTTAGTGAAAGTTCCATTGAATAGACTTTGTTCCGCCTCTAAAAGAGACAGTTCAATAAAGGTTTCATTTAAGTGTCGAATCAGTGGGCTCATGAAGTCCTAAAGTAAATTTGGGATATCAAAAATAACAATTGTATTGTGATTATTCAAATTTTGTCTATAAATAAATTTAATCGTAGAAAAAACAGTCTATTTTTACATAAATCATTTATAAAGTAAATTTGTATACGACCTGAAAATTCAACTTACTTCTTTTAAAATACTCTATGAAAAAGGTTAACTTTCGTTTATTATGACTTAATAATGTATAAATAGTTGCAAATATGCCCTTTTAGTAAAGGATGGCTAAAAATGACATGGTTTTCTTGCTGATTTTTTACATCTGAGCGACAATAGCGCACCTGATTAAGTGCATAAGAGAATACATGAGTCTTTCTAAAGAATTAGCTAATGCCATCCGAATTTTAAGTATCGATGCAGTAGAGAAGGCCCAATCTGGGCACCCGGGAATGCCTTTAGGCATGGCCGATATTGCTACTGTTGTGTGGAAGAAATTTTTAAGGCATAACCCGAAAAATCCGCATTGGTTTAATCGGGATCGTTTTGTATTATCTAATGGTCATGGCTCGATGCTTCTTTATTCCTTATTGCATCTCACAGGCTATAACCTCTCTTTAGAAGAATTAAAAAATTTTCGTCAATTAAACTCGAAGACACCTGGTCATCCAGAACTTGGCCATACCCCGGGAGTGGAAACGACAACCGGCCCACTGGGACAAGGCTTAGCAAACTCCGTAGGAATGGCATTGGCAGAGCAGATTCTGGCAAATCACTACAATCGAGATAATTTTAATCTTGTCGATCATTATACTTATACTTTTATTGGTGATGGTTGCCTGATGGAAGGTATTTCACATGAAGCCTGTTCACTAGCGGGAACTTTAGGTTTAGGAAAGCTTATCGTTTTTTATGACAACAACGGCATTTCTATTGATGGTAAAGTGGAATCCTGGTTTACTGATGATACAGCTACCCGCTTTAAAGCCTATCATTGGCACGTAATTGATGCTGTTGATGGTCATGATATGGATGCAATTGAGCAAGCCATTCTTAAAGCACAAGCCAATACCACGCAACCTACATTGATTATCTGTAATACCATTATAGGTCTCGGATCTTCTGTAGCTGGTAATGAAAAATCTCATGGTTCTCCATTAGGAGCAGATGACATTGCTAATGTCCGTCAATTTTTTAATTGGAAGCATGAACCTTTTGTCATTCCTGATGTCATTTATCAACAATGGAATCATGCGGAACAAGGTGAAAAAGAAGAGCAAGTTTGGCTAACATTACTCAATCAATATCAAAAACAATATCCTAAAGAATATCCAGAGTTTTTACGTCGCATCAATGGCGATCTTCCTGATGAATGGCAAAGCAATGTTCATACTTTTCTTGAAGAATGTCGCAATAATGATAAAGCGATAGCAACCCGTAAAGCATCCCAGCAGTGCATCGAACACTTTGCACATATATTGCCTGAAATGCTTGGGGGATCAGCAGACTTAACTGGATCAAATAATACGAATTGGTCAGGTAGTAAAGCCATTTCGGCTAATGATTTTTCGGGTAATTACCTCTATTATGGCGTCCGTGAATTCGCGATGGCTGCGATTATGAATGGATTGGCAGTACATGGAGGATTTATTCCTTATGGAGGAACTTTCCTAGTATTTGCAGATTATGCTAGGAATGCCGTACGTTTAAGTGCCTTAATGAAGCAACGCGTCATTTATGTCTTTACTCATGACTCGATTGGTTTAGGTGAAGACGGCCCAACACATCAACCTATAGAACATGCATCCATGTTACGTATGACTCCCGGTATGAGTGTATGGCGACCTGCAGATTTAATGGAAACGGCCGTTGCATGGCAGCTCGCTTTAGAGCATCATAACGGACCAACATCCTTATTGCTATCAAGACAAAATTTACCTGCACTGCCACATGGTGAAACAGCAGGAGAATTAATTAAAAAAGGTGGTTACATCATCATAGATTGTGACAGCACTCCTGATGCTATCTTGATCGCAACAGGCTCAGAAGTTCAGTTGGCAATTGCTGCCGCAGAACAAGTGAAATCTCGTGGACTTAAAGTGAGAGTAGTCTCTATGCCTTGCGTGGAACGATTCCTTGAACAAGATCAAAGTTATAAGAATAACGTATTGCCTCAAGATATCACTACTCGTATAGCTATTGAAGCAGCTAGTTCTGCTTACTGGTATCAATTCGTGGGACTACAAGGCGCAGTCATTGGCCTGGATCGATTCGGGGTTTCTGCCCCAGCTACTGAGGCATACCAGTTCCTGGATATTACAGTAGAACGAATAATTAAAACCATAGAAACACTAATGAATAGATAGGGTTTTTGATATTTCGCTATTTCGGCCAAAATGAGCTGATTTGTGAGCAGCGGAGCACAGAAAATCAGCTCATTTTGGCCGAAAGAGTAGAAATGTCGACAAACCCTAGTAAAAACATCAAATTGGAGAAGTAATATGACAATACGCGTCGCTATTAATGGCTATGGCCGCATTGGTCGTTGTGTTTTAAGAGCAATTTTTGAATCCAAAAGACAAAATGAATTTGAAGTTGTTGCCATCAATGATTTGTCGGCAATCAAGAGCACTGCACATCTGACTCGTTATGACACAACTCATGGTCGCTTTGCATCAGATGTTAATGTTGAAGGTAATATGTTAACATCGGATCTCATCGTTTCTAATGCATCTTGCACTACAAACTGCCTTGCACCTGTTGTCAAACCATTAAATGATGCTTTAGGAATTGAATATGGCTTGCTAAATACGGTTCATGCTTATACCAATGATCAAAAGCTTTTGGATGGAAGCCATGAAGATCTTCGTCGTGCTCGTGCTGCGGCCCACTCCATTATCCCCACAAAAACAGGAGCTGCGGCTGCAGTAGGACTGGTCTTACCTGATCTTGCTGGAAAACTTGATGGTTTTGCCATGCGTGTTCCTGTTATAAATGTTTCTGTCATTGATTTAACGTTCACTGCAAAACGTGAAACTACTGTAAATGAAGTCAATGATCTCGTACGACAAGCAAAAAGTAGTATCTTACAAATCAATGATGATCCTTTAGTATCATGCGATTTTAACCACAATCCAGCCTCCGCTATTTTTGATACCACTCAAACTAAGGTATTTGGTAATTTAGTAAAAATAGTTGCTTGGTATGATAACGAATGGGGTTTTTCCAATCGTATGCTCGATACAGCACAGCAAATGATGAGTTGTTAAAACCACAGTTTGGAGATAACTGATGAACCTGATACAAATGAGCGATATAGATCTGTCAGGAAAGCGGGTGCTAATTCGTGAAGATCTTAATGTGCCAATCAAAGACGGGATTATTACTAGTGATCAACGATTACAAGCAGCATTACCCACTTTAGCAGCGGCCTTGGCAGCCGGAGCTGCAGTTATGGTACTGTCACATCTAGGTCGACCTGAAGAAGGAAAATTTGAAAAACGTTTTTCTTTGGAACCAATTGCAAAATATTTACAGCAACATTTAAATTATCCTGTTCACTTCGTAAGTGATTATCTCAATGGTGTAGAAGTTAAACCCGGCGAGTTGGTTGTTTGTGAAAATGTCCGCTTTAATGATGGTGAAAAAAGTAATAACAAGGAATTAGCTAAGAAACTGGCAAGCCTCTGTGATGTTTTTGTCATGGATGCTTTTGGCACAGCCCATCGAGCGCAAGCATCTACCTATGGTGTTGCTCAATATGCCTCTGTAGCTGTTGCTGGCCCTCTATTAGTTAGAGAACTTAGTGCGTTGAAAAAAGCTCTGGAAGCACCAAAAAAACCTATTATTGCTATTGTAGGCGGGGCTAAAGTCTCTTCAAAGCTCAGTTTGTTACGGCAATTAGTGTGCATGGTTGATTATTTAATTCCTGGAGGAGGGATAGCCAATACCTTCCTTAAAGCACAAGGATTTGAAATTGGAGTTTCTCTTTATGAAGAAGACTTACTTGATGAAGCGCGTGAAATTCTTCAATTAGCTAAAGAAAAAGGCTGTAATATTCCATTACCAACGGATGTAGTAGTAGGTAAATCATTTAGTGAGACCTGCCCAGCTTACAATAAATCACTGCATAATGTAGCAACTGATGACATGATTCTTGATATTGGACCAATGACCGTCAGTGAGTATGTAGATATCATTAATAAAGCGAATACCATCATTTGGAATGGGCCAGTTGGTGTCTTTGAGTTTGCGCAATTCGCCTATGGTACACGAGCTTTAGCTATTGCGATTGCTGAAAGTAACGCATTTTCAATTGCTGGAGGCGGAGATACCCTTGCCGCGATTGACCTCTATGACTTGAATCAACAAATATCCTATATTTCTACAGGAGGTGGAGCATTTCTTGAATATCTGGAAGGAAAAACCTTGCCAGCAGTTGCCATTCTGCAAGAACGCGCTCAAAATGTTATATCAAACTAAAATTGTTGAAAAGTTAAGGAAAAATGGCATTAACATGTAGGTTGGGCCCTGGCTCAACATGAACCCCCTAGGGCCAGGGGAGTCCAACCTACAAATTTCTTAACTAAATAGCAGCGATGCCATAAAAGGGCTTTGACCCTATTCAATTATTTCTTTTTTCTCTTCAAGCGTTCGAGACAAACCCAATTTTTCTTTCAAACGTGCCACTGCATCAGGATCATACTGCTTGGTGGTTTTATGTTTTACGACCACAGTAGCTCTTGGTGGCATCTGTACCGTTGGGGTGCTGTATACGGGACGAGCAGGATACGTAGGTAAGTAATCATCAGATGAAGATGATTGATTTGCTATTTTTGAGTGAAAGCTAGTACTTTGTAAATTTGTACTGGCTTGATTCGTGTTTTTTTCTGACATAATTTTACGTGCATTTTTGACACTTTTTTCAACACGTTTTTTGATCTTAGTGGCTGCATAATCAGCTTCTTCTGCTGTCACTTCAGAAACTTCATTTCCTTGCAGATCAACCCGCATTTCTCGAAGCTTTAAACATGCTAAGTAATCAAGACGACGCGTAAATATTACAACAGCCTCCCTCAATTTACTTTTGGAAATCCCTACTTCTGCTGCCTTATCTGCATAAAATAAAATATCATCCATAATTTTTGCTTTCAATGGACGAATTTGTACAGAATTATCAAATGCTAAGGGAAAATTTGCCGCAAGCCATAACAAGGCATCAGTTCGTGCTTTTTTAGAATTGATTTTTTGAGCTTTATTAATAACGGCTGTGCGTGGGTGCAGCTCCTGTTTTCTCATTAGTGTACCCTTGTTAGATATTGAATGTCATATCCTGAAAAAATGAAATCATTCGCGTCAAGAATGAGCGCATAATGTACAATGTTTCATGATTGTTTGCAAGTACTCCGGACTATGTTAATAATTCCATACAAAAAAAAAGAAGTCAAAGTAGAAAAAATGATAACAAGAGACCTATAATTTATAATATTTCAATTTTTTATAATTATAACTCTTTTGTCGGACTTATAGAATAAATGGAGTACTAAATGATAAAGTTCTTTAAAAAAATCTTTATGTTATTTATTGCCGTGTTCTTTCCATGGATCCTATTTCTTATTAATGACAATCCTATGGGTGCCCTTATTTCATTAATAATGCAAGTTACTATAATCTGATGGCCTTTTGCAACCGTCTGGGCCTGGCGAACATAATATCCTCCAAAAAAAACAAAAGATGACTAGACTGTATGCCTAATAAAAATTTATAAGGAAAATTATGCTAACTCGCGTTATTGTCAATGGGTACAAAGGTAAAATGGGTTCCTTGGCTTGTGATGCCCTTAATAATCACCAAGACTTTGAATTGGTAGCCCAATTGAGTAAAGAGGATAATTTAGGCGAAGCGATAAAAGATACAAAAGCTCAGATCGTTGTTGATTTAACTCGCGCAGATTGTGTATACAAAAACAGTCAGATCATTATAAATCATGGTGCTCATCCCGTTATTGGCAGCTCTGGACTTCTTCCTGATCAAATTCAAGAGTTAACCGCTCTGTGTGAAATTCGTCGACTAGGCGGTATCATTGCCCCCAATTTTTCTATCAGCGCTGTTTTGATGATGATTTTCGCTGCCAAAGCAGCAGAATATTTCCCGGAAGTAGAAATTATTGAGACTCATCATCAACAAAAACTCGATGCTCCTTCTGGTACCGCACTAAAAACCGCAGAAATGATTGCCCAGGCAAGAAAAAATCCTAAAAATAAATTGAATCTAAAAGAATTAATTCCCGGCGCTCGTGGTGGATTGCACAATGATGTCAATATCCATTCTTTACGTTTGCCAGGAGTAATTGCACGTCAACAGGTTATTTTTGGTAGTATTGGTGAAACTCTTACTATTACCGATGACTGTATCGATCGTCGCAGTTTTATGCCCGGTATCATTTTGTCCTGTCAGAAAGTGTTGGAATTAACTACTTTGATCTATGGACTTGAACATTTGCTTTAAAACTCTAACCAAGAGATATCCTTTCACTCTTTTTGTTTTTTTTGAGCCAAATTTTCGTTCAATATTTGTATTAGTCCCTCATGAAATGAAGGATGGTTTAAAACAACACTAAGTTCTTTTTTTATTTTTAAATTAGATACGCGACGATTGCTTAAATAGAACTCTTGTTCCCTTGGTGATAATGAAGCTTCTTCATACTGAATTAAAGGTAATGGTAACTGATTTAATAAAGAGGCAGCATATGCATCAACCACATGAGATGCGGCCGGTTCATCATCCGCTACATTATAAATGGATAAAGGATTTGGGATGTTTATTGAGGCAAGAATCACAGAAACAATATCATCAACATGTATGCGCGAAAATACCTGTTTCTCTTTAAAAATACTGTATTTTTTCCCAGATTGAATACGTTCCAGCGGATTTCTTCCTGCTCCATAAATTCCCGCCAATCGGAAAATATGTAAAGGGAGTTGGTTGCTTCTTGCATAAGAAAACCATGACTTTTCAGCCTCTAAACGTAATATTCCCGATGTGCTCTCAGGTCTACAAATACTTTCTTCATCAACCCAATTTCCTTGATAATCACCATAGACACCTGTAGAGGAAAGATAGCCTAACCACTCAATATGTGCAGCATGCCGCTTAATCATGTCTGAGTAATAAGTTAATACGGGATCACCAATACCTGTAACAGGTGGCACACTAATCAAAAGATGCGTAGATTGACTAAGATAGTCTTCCATATCAGAAGCTTCAAAATCAATAAGCTTGATTACAGAAGGATGACTCGTTGTTTTTTTTCTTTCTTGACTTGTTGTTCCAATAACGTGATAGCCTAGGGAGATCAATTTCTGAGTGAGCCGATTGGCAGTGTAGCCGAAGCCAAATATAAAAAAAGTAGGAGTCATGTGAATTTCCTTTTTAACTGATTGTAATAACTTAAAGCCGTTGTCCTTGCCTCATGATGATTAATGATTGGCCTGGGATAGTTGGTATTTAAATAAATCTGTGCTGAATTAATAGATTCCCAAGGAGCATGGATTGATTGACTTTCTACTTGAGAGAGCTCAGGAACCCAATGACGAATATAACTGCCATCAGGATCAAATTTCTGACTTTGTAACACGGGATTGAAAATGCGAAAATAAGGTGCTGCATCAGCACCACATCCTGCCACCCATTGCCAACTTGCACTATTATTTGCTAAATCCGCATCTACCAGAGTATCCAAAAACCAATCTGCTCCCAAACGCCAATCAATGAGTAACCCCTTAGTAAGGAATGATGCAGCAATCATACGAACACGATTGTGCATATAGCCTGTTGCCCATAATTCCCTCATGCCCGCGTCTATTATTGGATAACCCGTTAAGCCCTTTTGCCAGCAGGATAATAATTGCTCGTCGTTTTGCCAAGGAAATGCATCAAATTCCCTCCTAAAGTTATCATAGGGGAGATTGGGAAAATGATAAAGTAGATAAACTGAAAACTCCCTCCAGCCCAGCTCTGAAAGAAAATGTTCCTCTGATGATAAATCACAATTTGGATCAAGCTTTGCCAGTTCAATAGTTCTTAAAATTGTCCATGGACTGATTTCACCAAAATGCAGATGTGGTGATAAGCGTGATGTCGCATTCTTTATAGGAAAATCTCGATTCTTTTTATAACCATTCAGATGGTGCTCGATAAATTCATGAAGTTTGTATTGCGCCCCCGTCTCTCCTGGAGTCCAATACTTACTAAATTGTGCGGCCCACTTGATGGTGGGTAATAAGCTCCAATCTCCAAGTACATCGCTCTGCACTTCAATTGCAGATGGGCTATGCTCTAAACACCTCGCGGGTTGAATATTAAGAATTTGTTTACAGTGTTTCCAGTAGGGAGTAAACACCTTAAAATAATCGCCGTTTTTATTTCTAATCGTCCAAGGTTCATGAAGCAAGCTTCCATTAAAACTTTGAACTTCAATGCCCCCTTCTAACAAAGTTGCTTTAATCTTTTTATCACGCAAAATAGCAGCAGGCTCATAACAGCGATTCCAATATACTGCGCTCACAGAAATTTTCTTAACCAAGTCTAAGATGATCTCAAAGGGATCGCCTTTACGAAGAATGAGCTTTAATCCAAGTTGCATTAGGGAGTGGTTTAATGAAGTAAGACTATGATGAAGCCACCAGTCTTGTGCTCCTCCTAAAACACTATTTTTTTTATCATAAATATACAAAGGAATTACAAACTGATGATGAGAGCTCGCCTCAATAAACGCAGGATTATCGTTCAATCTTAAATCGTGTCGAAACCAGACTAATGCAATAGTCATATAAATCTCAAGCGGAAAACAATGTTCTAATTTATCAATTTCTCTAATAAATTCATAGAAACAATAAGATTCATTATTTACCCTCGCCAATACGATTTTTTTGTGTTACAAATCGCGACATATTTAGGCAGACTAGACTCATATTAAACGATTAAATTAATAAGTAGGACGGCTAAACAATGAAAGAAAAATATAATCCACTTGCATCCCCCTTAAAATGGGAAAGAGCCCTAGAGTTACTTGAACAAAATCCGAATTATCTTAAGGAGCAAAGGGTCTTATTTCCGAGTCATTTTGGTGATATTGAGCGCTTAGAAAATATTTCAAAAATAATGAAGCTAGACGAATATGGCGCAATTCTAGAAATTTCACCACTTTCTAAAGCCATAGAAGGACTAGAAATCTATCCTTATGAAATAGGATTAATGTTATTGACCGATGCTCCTCAAAAATTAAACCGAAAAAAAATAGAGATCACTAGCGATTACTCCATAGAAAAGGAAGTATTGAATATATTGCGCCTACGTCGCGCTGGGGCACAAGTAATCCTACCAGAGCAAAAGGAAGAGAACGTCCTCAATGAGTTAAAACCCATAAAAATAAAAGAAGAATTACGTTGTCCATTAACGAAAAAAATCATGAATGAACCGGTCATGTTAAGTAGTGGCGAAACATACGAAAAAGAGGCCATAATCAATTGGCTCAAAGAACACTCTATCGATCCAGTAACGAAAGAAGAATTGGAAGACAAAAAATTTACAATAAACAAAGGCATCCAAAAAGCACTCCATCGTTTCTTAGAAAAAAACCCCGGCTTGAAAAACAGTTCTGAGTACTTTCACTCGGAGTCTATCACTAAAGAATTTCTCGAAGCGTTAAAGACAGGAAATATAGAACAACTGAAACGCCTAAATAGTGAAAATTCTTGGCTCTTAGAGGATAAGACTCAGCATAATTTTTATTTTCAACAAGTAAGCCTTGATGAAAAATCCACAACTGTGGAATGGTTCACACAAACATTAGGAAGTGACGTACTTCTTCTAAACTGCTTTCAAGATGGAGGAACACACTATTTTGAAGAACAATCAAATGACAAATCGCCCAACGAACTCATGAGCTTGATGAAAATATTGGGATTGAGCGAACAAGAAAAGAGCAGAATATTAGAACAAAAATGCAATAATATGAAGATACTACAACAAGAATGGGAAACCAAAGCCCATGAGTTAGAGCAAATACTGAAAAATAAAGAACAAGAACTTTTGGGCGCCCAAAAAGACGTCATTCAACGAAAAGAAAAATATAAATTTAAAATAGAAAATCTCAAAATAAAACTTTTCTTCGATCATGCCCAAGACAACTTGAAACAAAAATTTAAAAATTCCCTGGAAGAAGTGACCTATTTATCAAAAATAGCTTACGAACGTAACACGTTTACAAATGAAGATGTCACCCGCTTCTTGATACTCGTTAGTGAAGGAAATATTGAAGAAGCGCAAAAAATGCTGGAGAAGAGCCCAGAGTTAGCGCTTGCACAAGGCGATTTAACCGATTTAGCTAAAAGAAATTTTAAAGGCATCACCGCATTTCAATACGCTGTATGGAACTTAGATGCACCAATGTGGACAATGATGCAAAATCTAAAAAATACCCTCTTAACGCCAAAACAAGCAGCATTACAATATGACGCATTAAAACATCATCGTCCAGATATAACTAACGAACATGGTTGTCACTTTAACTTTGATCCTTTACTCAAAGCTTATAATGACTTTTTAGCATACTTTGGTTTTCAAAGAAGTAACAACGGCGTTGTTAAAGACATAAACGAACATTGGGCAAAAGCTATTGGAGGAGAACAAACCAAAGTACCTGCCTGGTATATTCATGCATTCTGTGAAGAAGGTTTAGGTGGAGCTAAGATCGGTATCGCGAAAAGAGACAAGAAATATCTCGAGGAATTTTTAGCACCTGGATGTGGAACA
>JACPOX010000218.1 GCA_016191305.1 Legionella longbeachae
GCAAAATTCATCTAACATACGTTTTTTTACAGCACGATTACCATGCCGATAACGCCAACGCTGTGTTTTTAAATATAAATCCATCCTCAATTCTCCCATGCCGGTTTCCCTCCTTCGGCAACAGTGATATTGAGGCAACGATGCAATTTATATGCTTATATGCGTTCATCTTCGGCAACAGGTAATTTGAGGCAATGCGGGAGGCGCGTCTATATGTAAAATTTAAGAAAACCTTAATGCTGAAGGGCTATAATTTATACACCTGGATAGTTAATTACTATAATAGAGGTATTACTATGTCTGATAAAATGAATAAGAAAGAGCTCTTAAAATCATTACATTATCAGATAAAGGAAGGAGCTAAGATTGTTTTATTAAACCCTATTCCAGATGAGCAAAAACAAATAGGTGGCACTTGTGGTTATTCTGCCATGAGTATCATTTCTGACTACTGGAATAAGAAAAATCCTAACGTACCCTTTATTTTTTCAAGAAAAAAATTGGCAAGAGAGAATTCTAGTCATAAATCAGCCCACCCATATTCATTTAGAGAATTAGGAAAATCCATTGTTCCAACTAAAGATGCGATTTTTAATATGAGTTTATTTAAAGACGTTTTTGAAAAGACAGAAAATTATACATCTAAACTTTATGAATTTAATAGTTTATCAGATTGTTTAAAGATAGTGACTCAAGCATTAAAATCTGGATTTCCAATTATTTTTCCCATGGATCGCGCAAGTAAGATAGGAAAAAGTATCGCAATGAAAGGGGGCTATCATGCTCACTATGTTACATTAATTGGTTTAGTTGAAAAAAATGGAAAGACATATTGTGTTTTTTCAGATCATGGGAGTTATCGACAAGTTGATTTTGGGGAGTTATATGCTTCTTGCATGAATTTAGACATCTCGCCGGGATTTATTGCCAAGGAAAGAAAAAAAGGTGCACCTCAATCTTATGTCACACCACCTGTTCGCCTAGACAACATAGATTCTTATGACATCCCACTAACTCAATTAAACAATATGAGGGGAAAATTGGTTATCCCATTTCCTAATCTATACCAATCGGAATACTCTCATTTAGAAACAAAAATTGAAGAAATATGCAATGTCACCCAAAAAACTGACGAGAAAGTGGTCTTACGTAAATTTCCAAGTCGTGACAAAAATAAAGATATTCATCCTAGATCGCAATTATCCCTTGCGATTTCTACTCATGACAATGAACTCGCTAAATCTTTAATTGAGGATGCTATTAAGCAAAATGCAATTACCCAACGTGAACTAAGTAATATGTTAGATATCGCAATAACAAACGATAATAAGAAAATGGTGAGGTATTTACTTCAATATCATTTAGATATAAATAAAGATAATAAACGGGGTGAGTCCCCCCTTTATATCGCGCTTGTAAATGGTCACTATGATATGGTTTACTATTTAATAGACAAGGGAGCTCATCTAAATTACGTAAATCGTTATGGTCAATCATTGCTACATCTTGCGATAATAAATAATCATAATCATGTTTCTAAGTTTTTGATTAAAAATACATTTGTCTCAAAAAATGGTACCGATGTAAATTTCATTGACCAATCTGGTGAAACCCCTCTTTGTAAAGCGATTAAACTAGGTAACGATGATGTTGTTCTATATTTATTAAAAAAATGGTTTACGAAAGTTAATCGTTCAGACAAAGATGGTTATAATCCCCTTTATCATGCTCTAGAAAAGAAAAATTATTTTATCGCTGATAAGTTAATTGAAGCCGGAGCAGATATTAATAAACGTAATAAGGATGATAATACATTGCTCTTGCTCGCTGTTAAAGAAAATGATTATCATGCAGTGAAATATCTTATTAAAAAAGGTGCTTCACTTAATTATACTGATAAACAAGGACGAACCCCTCTTTATATGGCAGTTTGTCTTGAAAATAATAAAATAGCTAAATGCTTGATCCAATCTGGGGCGAAAATAAACTACAGTAACAATAATGGCAAAACACCTCTTCATAAAGCAATTGAACTCGGCAATAATGAATTGGTCGAGTGCTTGCTTAAAAATAAAGCTGATGTCAATCATACGACCAATATGGGTGAAAGCCCACTTTCTCTCGCGATTGACTTAGAAAATCCTAAATTAGTTAAGTTGCTTCTTGCAAATAAAAAATTAGATAAAATTACTACATTGAATTTCTTTAGTCATAAAAAACATTTATCCAAAAAAATAAACCATTCTGCTCAAAAATATATCGAAAATGAGGGTATTAAACATACCAAATAATTGAAAGATAATATTGATTCTTTTGACACAACTACAACCTCTGGATCATATGCGGTATTTGGTAGCCAACCTGTTCGCGATGCTTTTCTAGTAAGAAAATTACGTAATGCCGGTGCCATTATTTTAGGAAAAGGGGCATGGATGAATTTGCCTGGGGAATGTACGGAATAAGCAGCCGTAGTGGAAGAATTGGTAATGCTTTGTTTAATATCTTTATAAGGAAGGTTATCAATATTATCAATCTGTTCTAATTTATCAAATAAATTCAGCCACCTCAGGTTTATTTATAGCATCTAAAAGACTATCGAGAAACTTATCGCTATGCTTTTTATTAGATGTATCGTCATCCTTTCCATACTGTTCGACAAATTAAATATCGCAACAACATTGTTGAACAGGATCATCGGTTTATAAAAAAAATAACCAAAGCGATGATGGGTTTTAAGGCCTTTCATTCAGTACAAGCTACTTTATCAGGGATTGAGCTTCATCATATGTTGAGGAAGAACCAACATCAGCAATCAGAAA
>JACPOX010000228.1 GCA_016191305.1 Legionella longbeachae
GATTTATGAAACTCTGGATCAAGGGCTTCAAGTAATTGGGCACATTGTCGAATACTATCGCGATACTTTTTCGTATTTTCAGTTTGTTGATAATCAATTTCGTGTTGTTGTTGTGCCAATAACAGTAGTAAGGTAATTTTAAGATCAAATCGCAGCTGTTCTTTCTGCTCTGAACTCATGTAATCAAACATGACTTTGTCAGTATTGTCTAAAATATCCAAATAAAAATTTAATGAAGGCAAAAAATCATTGCTGCGATGTTCGCTAAAAGCACGTCCAGTTATGGACATAACGAATTGAAGATCAGCACCTTTTGCTATTTTATAAGAATCTGGAAATTTCTTTTTAAAATCATTTTGATCACTATTAGTTGGCGTAAGTTTTTTAGGTTTATTACCAGTGATATCAATATAATAAAATTGTTCGTCTACTAAACAGACAGCATTTTTGCCGTTGCACAATTTTTTAATGTTTTCAAAGTCAGAATCAATCTGGTCCTGAGTCAACTTAATGAGGCCACATTCATCTCTATTGTATGCAAGTAAATCTGCAAAGCTTAAGTCATCCACATCTTTTTTTAAATTTAAAGAATCTCGAAGAAAAGATTGAATAATTCCACTGCTTGTTGCCATGATATACCTCAATTTTTTTGCACCGCCAGTGACTCGTTATTTTCATCACTGTAAAAAATACCAATATGATCTATTTTATATCATAACAGCAATTTTGGAAACAAGGTGGGCATTCATTGATTTACATAATTGAAACTAAAATTTGCAATAATCTAGAAAAAACAGTGAAATTTGTGCAAACAAAGAGCAATATTTTTGATTTTTTAGGGATCGTGTGGAATAACCACCAAAAATGTTAATTCTAACTTGATAAGGACATCCAAATTTACCCGGCTAGTATTTCTGCTTTCAATAGATTAGACATTTCAATATTTCCGCCTGAGTAATTTTCATTCAAGCTCTTGCATAACCTGTAGATTTGACTTTAGTGCAAGGCGCAAAGGTTCGAGGAGCGGAGTTTACATGAAGTAAATGAGCACCGGAGAACCCTTTGCAACCCCGCAATTAAGTCAAAGATGCCGGTTATGCAAGAGCTCTAATGGCGAAATTGACATGAAAGCTATAATGTTTATATAAAGCTATAATGTATATATATAGTTTTAGTGTTGTATTATTTTAATGCTTCATGATGAATAGTTAAAGGAGATTTCCAATGGCTGAAAGTAAAGTAGATCAAGAGCTTTTAAGAATAAACCCATTCGTTGATGAAAGTGAGCTAATACAAGGATCATATGGTAAGTCTGTTATAACTCTTCGAGTTCTATGGTGTATTGAAATGGCACTTAATATAGCGGAAAAGTCCGAAAATGAGTGTATAGACAGGGATGAGATACTTACTTTGCGTGATCATGTAAATAATATGGCCTATTTGGGTAATGGTACGCTCTATTCTGATGTAGAACAATTCTTATCTAAAAGTGAGAAAGAAGATTTAGGACGGGTTCTAGATCTTGTTTGGAACGACATTCTTAGACGAAAAACTCCCCTTCATGAATGTGCTAGAGAAGTTATTGGAAAGTTGGAAACAATCCGAAACGAAGTTAAAACTAAATTAAATCATGAAAATAAATCGGCATCAGAATTATTTGATCAACTTCAAACAGACAGAGACCAATTAAAACAAGAAATAATAGCAAAGAACCAACGTGAATGCGGAAATCGCATAATGAAAATAAACAATCAAACAGAACTTAATGGTGCAATTAAGAGCAATTACTGCGAAAAGTCTCGTCTGTATAATATGACTGAGAGTCAATTTAACGATGAAATCCTCAACATCAATAAGAGAATTCGAAATTTAAAGGAATTCGCGTCAGATGCAACTACCGAAAAGAAGGATGGATTGCTAGATACAGAGAGTTACAACAAAATTATAAAAAGCATAGATAAAAATCTGAGCCAATTAAATTTATTTCAAGTGGAATGCGAAAAACAAGCAAAAAATTTTACTGATCGCATCAAAGCCTGTGTCCAAATACAGGATAGTATTTTTACAAGAAATATTATTACTAGTGAGATTATTGCGGGCCGGTCAAATATGACGTTACTAAAGATGGCTGAGATAACTCAAAAAGGAGAGACGGTGGCTACCCAAGAAAAATCATTTTTAGCTTCTTTTTTTAAGGTATTGAAAAATATTTTTGCACCAAATCAAATGAAACTACAAAATGAATTAAATAAAGCAATTATCAAAGGAGAGAGCGAATATCAGAATTTAAAAAGAGATGAGAGCCCTAAGTTATAATCAAATGAGTATAAACTAAGTCCTTGATTTTTCGATCATAAAAGAGAAAGAGCCCGAATTCTTCGCGTGGGATTACGGTTGTAGATACTATCTCACGTATATTACCAAAACGAACATCACCTGACCAATCATCATCAAGCAGTAGGAGGCTAATTGCTTCATGGTAACTGATTCATTGACTTCAAAAAGTACTCCAGATGGCTAGCAAGCGTAATGCCTTATTGTGGCTGTGGCATGATTATTTTTTAAAGTATTTTTGTAAGTGTTCATGTTGGGCCATGGGACTAATGGCCCAACATACATTTTAAGATAAATTGGATGTTTCTGATATTTCACGAGCATATAGGTCATCAAAACGTTTAATGTCATCTTCGCCTAAATAAGAACCACTTTGCACCTCGATGACATAAAGTGGTTCAGTGCCTGGATTACTTAGACGATGAAGGGTATTTTGCGCAATATAAGTAGATTGATTTACTGATAAATAAATAGTTTGTGTATCATTGCCGCATCTTGGGTGGCTACAATGATTTGGTCCTGTATACCTATGGCAGTCACTAAAATATCAGTACTGTGTATTAGACAATTTGTACTCTGCTGTGCAATAACCTTTCCTGTAACCGTATTGCCATCCTCATCTGACTGATTTGCATCAGCAACCGCAGTCCAACAACCTAAATCACTCCATTGCATGCAAACTGGAATAACCGCTGCTTTAGTCGTCTTTTCCATAATTGCATAGTCGATTGATTCTCCCTCACATTGCGAAAAGCTATCTAAATCAAGGCGTAAAAAATCATGATGTTGCTGTGCTTTCATAACCGCTTGTTTGCTAAAATAATAAATATCTGGCTGATATTCTGCTAACTCCTCAAGATATACTCCAGCACGGCAAATAAACATACCGCTATTCCAAAAATAATTACCCCTGGCAATAAATTCTTCCGCAGTTTTAACTTCAGGTTTTTCTCTAAAACTTAAAACCTGTTGTACTTTATCAGTTAAATGTAGTCCAGCTTCTATATAACCGTAGCCCGTCTTAGGACTATCTGGTTTTATACCGAAAGTAACTAAAGCAGGATGCTCCGCAGCAAATCGTGCGCCAGTGAGCATGGCTTCTTGCCATGCATTATCATCAGCTATCCAATGATCGGAAGGCAATACCAACATTACTGCATCAGGACTAGCCATTTGCGACAGATAGTGGGCAACGCAGGCAATTGCCGGTGCCGTATTGCGTGCACAAGGTTCCAAGAGATAGGTCATCAAAGGATTAAAAGCACGTAATTGATCCTGACACAGAAAGTAATGTGCATCGTTACTCACAATGATTGATTGTGTACTCACCAGGCTTTGAACTCTTTTTACCGTTTGTTGTAATAGAGATAAATCACCGTTTAAAGCCAAGAACTGTTTTGGATAATTTTTACGAGATAAAGGCCATAAGCGAGTTCCAGAGCCTCCTGCAAGGATTACTGGATAAAGATTTGTCGTCATAAAGTTCCATGTTATGGCATAATGAGCGGCATCTTATCACAGGTTTAAAAATGAGCAAAATTTTACGGAGATTAATATATAATGAACAAAGCAGTCATATTATTGTCTGGCGGACTTGATTCAACTACTTGTCTGGCCTTAGCCGCATCAAAAGGTTTTTCCTGTTATGCAATGAGTTTTTCCTATGGACAAAGACATTCAGCAGAATTGTTCGCAGCTCAACGTATCGCAAAACACTATGATGTAATTGAACATAAAATAGTAAGCTTGGATACAGATTTATTTCGTAACTCAGCATTAACCGATACTAACCTGGAAGTTCCTGAATTTGAAGAAAGCACAAACATCCCAGTGACCTACGTTCCTGCACGCAATATTATTTTTTTGGCAATGGCTTTAGGTTTTGCAGAATCTATAGGTGCTAGAACAATTTTCATCGGCGCAAGTTCCGTTGATTATTCTCATTATCCGGACTGTCGCCCAGAATTTATCGCAGCCTTTCAGACTTTAGCTAATCTGGCAACCAAAGCCGGAGTAAGCGGAGATCCATTTGCTATTCATGCACCACTACAACACTTAAGTAAGGTAGAGACCATTCAACTAGGAATAAGTTTGAATGTTGATTACAGCTTAACGATTTCTTGTTATCAAGCAAATGATGCTGGAGAGGCTTGTGGGCAATGTGACAGCTGTACTTTCAGGCGACGTGGTTTTATTGGTGCTGGAGTCGAGGATCCTACCTTATATTTTATTCCAGAGCACTAAACAAAAGAACTTACTCCGAATGACCCAGGCTGACTTCTATAACTGATAGAGCGGCCCTGTCATTGTATTATATATAAATAAATTTACACTTTTGTTACAACAAATTGAACATTTTTGATTCACATGCGGCAACATGATTGCTATGATTCCTGCTGATTCATAACATGGAGTACAATGATGACATTTAAAAAATTTATGGCTGTTATTTTTAAATTACCAGGTACATTATTCAGTGGTGTGCTTAACATACTATTTGGTTTTACCCAAAAAGATAAAAATGGAAAAGTTGTTCTAGATGCCAATGATGATCCTGTAGTATTTCGCGGTTTGTTTGGTTTAATTCTTGATGGTTTAAAATTTCTCACCCGCTCACTTTCTGATTTCGTAGCGAATCATAAAACTGCA
>JACPOX010000229.1 GCA_016191305.1 Legionella longbeachae
TTCTTTCTTCTCTTCTTCTGAGAGATAAATAGCTAATGCTTCTAGTGGATTATAACCTTCCGCATTTTCAATTGGAGATGTTTCTGAGGGATATTCATCATTAATATTCCACCCATCAACTATTGCCATATACAGAGAATTAAAAAGCATTTTTGCCTGTTTAATTTTATTTTGTATTATTCGCTCATTTTTGCTTCTAGGTGCTGAGAATAATGAGAGAGTAAAGCCGTATATCCCCGATATTTTGGGTTCAGTATGAGGTTCTATAATGGAAAATGCCCTGTAATAGTCAATAATTCTTTGTATTAAATCATTTTTATAATCCTTATAGTTATCAGGTAAAGTAGCATTTCTTATTAACCACTCCAAACCTTGTAACTTACTTACAACACTTTTACTTTCCTGAATGTACTCTTCATCCACAGTCAATAAGTCCTTAGTTTCCTTTGACAGTGCATCAAAACGTTGTGGCGGTAGGCTCCAATATAGTTTTACATCCTCATCTTTGTTTTTATCACGATAAAATACTGTTTTGCCAGAGTTTCTTGTATGGGTACGTAATGGACCTGTACTATGTAAGAAGACCGGCTCTAAACCTGGTATAAATCGAGGAATGAATGTGTCTTTAAATGGCGCAAGTTGCTTTTCGGTTAAAATTCCTTCTAATAAATCAATTGCTCCAGTTTTACACGTATGCGTATCTTTAAGCGTTGGTCCAAAGGTCCCCCATGAGATAAAATTAAAAGGCTTTAATCTTGGAGAACGTTTTTCCTTGATTGCATTACTTTGTTCCTCTTCAAATATTTCTTTGGAATAAGCTTCTTCTTTATAAATTCTTACTTTTCTTTTGGGATCGATTTTTAGAGGGTGTGTACTAACATACTCTTTAATTGCTGATTCTTGTCCTAAAACCTCGTCCGTGCATTTTTTTTGTAATTTTTCAAATTGTTCCTGAGTTAATTCGAAAGTATATCCATGTAAGCCATGGCCAAGATCCATAAAACGGACTTCTTCGTGAATATACATGCCATGATTACCACTAAAATCGACATTCAAAGCGTATTTAGTTTTTAATTTTCCTGAACAACTATTTGGATCGGTGGTAGTGGTCACTCCATAAAAACCCCAGGTATCAACAACTTCAAGTAGTTTTTTGTCTTTATCTAATTGAGACAGAAAAAAAGAACCATGCCAAGCAGGATTACCTCCCACAGTATGATCGAAAACACAAAAAGTTACTGCATATTGCATCTTATTTCCCCCTGATATTAAACAAATTTAGCAGCTGCAGTTTACGTAATGCTACGGTAGTTTTTAATAGGGTTATTTTGAGTAAATAAAATAAATATGCAAGACAATTTGATTGAAAAACAGAAAATATTAAAATTGATTAGAGTCAAGAAACGAGATGTCTTTTATTTAGATGAAAATAGGTGATATAAAAAATACCGAACTGACATTTCCAGTTCGGTGTTTATTACTAATAAAAATTACGCAGTCATTCCTTTAAGGCGAGCGACTAAGCGACTTTTAATTCGAGAAGCTTTGTTTTTATGAATCAAGCCTTTTGTAGCAGCTTTATCAATAATTGGTTGTGCTTTGGTGTAGGCAGCATGAGCGGCTTCTTTATCACCTGATTCAACAGCTTTAAGCACATTTTTAATGTAAGTGCGGTACATAGAGCGTGCGCTAGCGTTGTGTTGACGCAGTTTTACGTTTTGGCGAGCACGTTTAATTGCTGATTTAATATTTGCCACTTAAAAATCTCCACTCATTCAGATGGTACAAAAGATGCTGATCATGCCCAATGAGTCAGAATTTGTCAATATAGTATTGATGTAACTTTAATGATTTAGGTATATCATATAGCATCTTTTATTATTTTTTTATAAAAATGTCCGCTGCAGATACAGATATTATGGTGCCTAAACGACAGAGCTTATTGCGTTCGACAACCCTTGTTTCAGTAATGACCTTTATTTCGCGTATGTTAGGTTTTGTGAGAGATATGGTTCTTGCGGATTATTTTGGCGCTCAAGCAGGTATGGATGCTTTTTTTGTGGCATTTCGGATTCCTAATTTTATGCGTCGTTTGTTTGCTGAAGGGGCTTTTGCCCAAGCTTTTGTTCCTGTACTTGCGGAATATCAGAAAACACGATCTCCCCAAGATGTGCGTGTTTTTATCGCACGCATTGCCGGCTATTTAGGGTCTATTCTTAGTGTGGTTACCTTGATTGGGATATTTGCAGCCCCGGTGATTATCTATTTATTTGCTCCTGGTTTTAGTCATGACAGTAGTCGTGCTGTATTGGCTACAGAGATGTTGCGTATTACTTTTCCTTTTTTGATGTTGGTTTCTTTAACTGCTATGGCAGGCGCTGTATTAAATACCTATGGGTATTTTGCAATACCGGCATTTACTCCCGTGTTGCTTAATATTTGTATGATTGTTGCAGCAATTTATTTATGCCCTCATTTACCAAGCCCGGTTATAGGACTTGCTTGGGGAGTATTGATTGCGGGTATTTTACAATTATTGTTTCAAATTCCTTTTTTACATCAACGTGGTTTACTTGTAAGACCTCGTGTAGTTAGAAATGATGTAGGGGTTAATAAAGTGCTTAAATTAATGATCCCAGCCTTGTTCGGAGTTTCGGTTGCTCAAATTAATTTAATGATTGATAGTATTTTTGCTTCTTTTTTAAAAGTAGGGAGTGTGTCGTGGTTGTATTATACAGATAGACTCACAGATTTTCCCTTAGGAGTTTTTGGTGTAGCAATTGCGACAGTCATTCTTCCTCATCTGTCAAGACAACATTCAGAACAAAGTATAAGTAAATATTCGAGTGCTTTGGATTGGGGCTTGCGTTCCATTTTGTTGATAGGAATTCCTGCAGGAATAGGCTTGTGTTTATTTGCAATGCCTTTAATTACCAGTTGTTTTGCTTATGGTAAATTTTCAGCCATTGATGTGATTCAGACTCAGAAAAGCTTAGTTACTCTTGGGGCTGGTGTTCCTGCGTTCATGATGATAAAAGTTTTGGCTTCAGGCTTTTATGCACGCCAGGATATTAGTACGCCCGTTAAAGTTGGTGCTATTTCTATGCTAGTGAATACCTTATTGTGTTGTGTATTTGTTTGGTATTTTGCGCATGCCGGATTAACTTTAGCCTCTGCTTTGGCAGGTTATGTAAATTGTGGGATTTTATTATTTTTACTGATTAAACGCGAAGTATTCAAACCATCGCCAGGATGGTTAAAGTATTGTGTACAATTATTCTGCGCCAATGTGGCAATTGGTATTTATTTAATCTTAATGAATGGGACGATGAGTTACTGGCTAAGTTTTTCTCCAGTAATTCGTTTAAGCTTATTGTCTGCACATGTAGTTGTTGCAATAATAATTTATTTAGTGGTATTAGGCATAGTTGGGCTTAGGCCGGCTCATTTCCGTGGACAAATAAAGGAATAAAACATGCAAGCAAAGTTATTTTATGAAACGCATCATGATAGAGCAATTCCTCTTTATCTGATCTCTCAAAATGAATGGGAAGATGTCTTGAATAGACTAAACCCAGCGGAACGAAATTGCTTTGAATTGCATCAATTTAAAGGAAAAATAGCTGACTCCTGTTTAATTTATAATTCAGATGGCTTGGTGGATAAAGTCTATATTGGTACCGGTGATGGAAATCAGATACTTGCCATGGCAAATGCCGCCCTCATACTTCCACCCAATAGTTATCAGTTGCAAAATACCTGTACTCAACGAGATTGTTGTCTTTATCCTGGGGAGATGAGAAACATCCTCGAGTTACTTTAATAGGAAAAGGCGTTTGTTTTGATAGTGGGGGGTTGGATATTAAACCTGCTTCTGGAATGCGTTTTATGAAAAAAGATATGGGTGGAGCTGCTCATGTCATTGGACTTGCGCAATGGATTATGACCCGAGGCTTGCCTATTCGTTTACAAATGCTTATTCCTGCTGTAGAAAATTCTATAGGCCCTGATGCATTTAGACCTGGAGATGTGTTAACCATGCGTAATGGTTTGACTGTTGAAGTGCAGAATACTGATGCTGAAGGCCGCTTGGTATTAGCTGATGCCTTGGTAAAGGCATGTGAAGAACAACCAGAATTATTAATTGATTTTGCTACTTTAACTGGAGCTGCTCGAGTTTCCGTAGGTACAGAGATTGCTGCATTATTTACGAATAATGAGCAACTGGCCTCGGAAGTGATGGATGCATCCTATAAAGCAGCTGATCCTGTCTGGAGGCTACCATTATTCCCTGCTTATGAGGAGTTGCTCCGCTCTAATGTAGCTGATATCGCTAATTCAAGTGATAGTCCTTATGCGGGGGCGATTGTAGCCGGATTATTTCTGCAACGTTTTATACCGAAATCTATACCTTGGGTGCACTTTGATATTATGGCTTGGAATTTAAGTAGCAAACCCGGAAGACCTGAAGGGGGTGAAGCCATGGGATTGCGTGTGGCTGCGGAATACTTGCAACGGACTTATGGATAATCCGCAACGATATATTAAGTTAACGTGAGTTATGGATAAGGGACTTTGAATTACCTAGAACCGTTCGCCCTGAGGAGGGCTTTAGCCCGTCTCGAAGGCTAAGCACTGTGCCAAACTCTTAGAGAGAGTGAGCTTTGATCTGAGGTGATTCTCATCCATAACTGATGTTAAAGTCATTGCAATAAATAAAAGGAGATTTTTATGTTTGTAACTTTTCATACAAATGCCTATGAGGACATTACTTATTTTGGTGAGGTAGCTAAGCAGTTGCTCTCTTTAATGGGACATAGCGGTACAATTCCCGGCGCGATTAAAGCAGAAAATCTTTCTGTAGCTTTGGAAAAATTAGAGTCAGGACTGAGCAAAGAAAAAAATACTGTTAAAGAAGATGAAGAAAATGAAGAAGAAATCAGCTTAACAAAAAGAGCTATTCCACTAATCAGCTTATTACGGGCTGCAATAAAACAGAATAAAGATGTTTTATGGGATTAATTAGTTGTCAAAAAAATGTTGAGCGGGCCGGAAATATCATATTCTTTTTTCCGACCCGAGAAGTCCATTCTAATTCATGATTTGTAATATTTTGAGGCAATAGGCAATAGGCAATAGGCAATAGGCAATAGGCAATAGGCAATAGATAGGAGGAGAAGCTGCTAAGTTCATTGATGCTCTGTGGAGGATGTTTTGGTGGTTATTTCGCTTCAATGTGATGAGTAAATAGTTCGCAACCCCGAGCTCTATATTCTCTATAGTGCAAGCGACTTTGTTCTTTTTCTGCTTCTATATTGATCACTAATTCCATGACACGTTTAAATCTAGAATAAAAAGGGGGAATGGAATTTGAAAGATTCAATAAAATATCATTAAATCCTCTTGGCTCTTTTTCATAACCAATTTGTATAGGGGGCGGTGGTTCAGGTCCTTCGCCTTGTAAGTTGTGTGGAATGAAGCTATCTTCTTTGAAAGTCCATAATAGTTCATCCAGATATTCAGCATCCTCTTTATGATTGCATAAGACAA
>JACPOX010000037.1:0-993 GCA_016191305.1 Legionella longbeachae
GTTTGCAAACCCGGCATAAAAACTCATAAATGGAGTCCAAAGGAAGAAACATTATCCTGATTTAGCCGGTTCAAATCAATATTAATGACAAAAACTTATCTTACTCAACGATATTGCTGAACTTTTTTTCGAGAACGCTAAGCTTTACCATATAATCATCTAGCCGCTTAAACCGTGCAGCATTACGGCGCCAGCGCTGGTGCTCATGTACTAAAGTTCCTGAGGAATAGATACCAGGTTTGGCAAGAGACTTACTTACAGTAGACATTCCGGTGATCACCACATCATCAACTAAATGCACATACGCTGCAACACAACTTCCGCCCCCAATAATACAATCTGCACCTATTTGGACATGCGCCCCAATAGTAGCACATCCTGCAATTGCAGTATTTTGACCAATTACTACATCATGCGCAATCTGAACTAGATTATCAATACAAACTCCTTCAGCTAAATAAGTATCGCTTAAAGAACCTCTATCAATCACCGTATTGGCACCTATATGCACTCGATCAGCAATAACAACTGCACCTACATCAAGACCTTGTTGCCAGGACCCTTGCTGTTTTAAATGATTAAAAGGAGAAGAACCGATAACACATCCAGAGTTGATGAATACTTTTGAACCTAATTGACATCCAGAATTTATTATCACCCCATGACCAATTTGGCTATTTTTCCCAATACATACTGAAGATTCAATAACAGTATTTGCTCCGACACTTACTCCGTCGGCTAATTTGACTTTCGGACCAACAACACTGTATGCGCCTATTGACACTTCTTGACCTAATTGAGCCAAGTGATGGATACGAGCAGTTGGATCAATCTCTAAACACTCTGATTTGGGCGTGCATAAAAGTTGAGTGGCTTGCATCATTGCTTGTAAAGGACTATATACAAGAATGCGATTCCCTTGATGTAAATCTCGATCTTCTGCCTTGAGTAATACCGCACCAGCCGAAGTAGCATTCAAAACAGAACGCAATA
>JACPOX010000037.1:1003-6335 GCA_016191305.1 Legionella longbeachae
ATAAAGAATTATCGTAATATGCCACATCTTGAGATGTAGCTCGAGCTAAAGAAGAAAAAGAGAAAATGGCGTGCTTGGCATTTCCATACCACACGCCACCTAAATGATCAGCGAGCTGTTCTAAAGTAAGCAACTTCGCATCACCAAATTAATTAATTGCTTTAACAACTTTATCAGTTACATCAAGTGATTGCTCGCTAAAAGGAGCTGCGTCTTTTTGAACGATAAGGTCGTATTTCTCGTCTTTGGCAACTTTAGCAATCGCAGCACGCACTTTAGCATATAAACCTTCCATTGCTTCATTGTTTGCTGTACTTAACTCTTGTTGATATTGTTGGCCATCACGCTCGAATTGTTGTTGCGCGCCCACAATTTTCTTTTCCATCTCTTTCTTTTGAGCTGCACTTAAAACAGCACTGTCACGCTTGAATTTTTCCATATCCGCTTTGATGGTTGCTTCTATAGCTACTAATTTATCACGACGAGGCTTAAACTCTTTTTCTAATTTTTGTTGGATTTCTTTAATTTGACTGGAAGTCTGCATAATTTTTTGTAGATCAACTACTCCTATTTTTGCAGGATCAGCATATACACTTGCACCAAAAACACTTAATAATAGGGCCATTAAGCCCAGACCTAACCGCTTCATAACTATCTCCTAATTTAAAGAACAAGATGCTAGCATAATTCGAAATAGGTTGCGATATGTACAGCATGAGTTTTCAATAAATTTATAAATGATAAGATAGAATCCTAAGCTTCCTAGGATTCATCTTCTCTTTCACTTGTTGAAAAAGAGAAGATGAAAAATCATAAATTAAAATCCTGTAGATAAGCCAAACCCAAACCATTGTTTTTGGTCGAATGGTTGAGCATTTAATGGCTTAGCCACGCTAAATGCCAAGGGGCCAAAAGGCGAGCGCCATTCAACAGAAAGACCTACTGAATATCTAATAGGACCTTCAAACTTCCCAGTCAAAGACTGTAAAGTATTCACTGCAAATACATTACCTGCATCAACAAAGGCCGTGGTTCGTACATTATCTCGGCTCAAAGGATATGGTAATATAATGCCCGCAGTTCCAGCAAGCAATAAGTTACCTCCCACAGCATTACGAAAATTATCCAATGGGCCTAATGAGTAACTCTCATATCCACGTATCTGTCCAGGTTGTGCTGTACCCCCGGCATAATAATTCTCAAAAAATGGTAGTCCATTATTGTTAAAAGAATTTCCATAGCCTGCAAAGCCTTGCAAGGAAAATATCCATCCGTGTGTTATGGGTTGATACAGGCGTGCTTGATAAGAACCTTTGTAATATGACAAAGAATTAGAGGTTGCTGGTAAAGCGACCACTCCTGAAATCTGTTGATTTAGACCTCTTGTTGGATAAGGGAGTTGATCATAATTGTTACGAGCCCATCCAGTAGACAAACGTATTTCCTGAAAATGTGTACCATACATTTGTACAAAATTCTGGATAGGAATAACATAACCCACACTTTTGATTTCCAAATCCTGATAACCATAACCAAACTGCAGCCGCCTCATTTCACCAAGTGGTATACTATAATTTACATCACCACCAAAGCGATTTGAGTTGTATGTGCTGACATTAAGGTTTCTTGTCCCCATTGACTGGCAGTAAATGCAGCACCTATAGAGCGGCCTGTACCCATAAAGTTATGCTGATTTACTGAAGCATTTAATTGATAACCATTAGTACCATAGCCAATAGAAGCACTTGCTTCAGCGGAGGGTGCTTCTTCTACTTGGACGTCCAAATCAACCTGATTATTTGTTTCAGGTACTGGTGTAGTTTTTACGTCAACATTTTTCAAATAACCCAAAAGACGAAGCTGTCGTTCGGATTCTTTAATGTTATGCAGGGATAATAATCCACCTTCATCCTGGCGAATGACACTTCTTAAAACAAAATCACTGGTTTTAGTATTACCATGAAATTTAATACGACGAACGTAAACATGGCGACCTGGCTGTACGATAAAATTAATAAATACGGTTTTATTGTTCTCATCTACTTGGGGTTCTGCATTAATTGCTGGGAAGCCATAACCTATATCTCCTAAGCCTAAACCTATAGCAGAAATTGATTCAGTTACTTTTTTGCGCGAAAAAACAGCGCCTTTCTTGACTTGGATTAATGAATTGAATTTTTCAGGGGATAATATCGGTTTACCAACAACTTTATAACCTGAAAAGTGATATTGCGGTCCTTCCTCAATATGAACATTAATGTAAACATCTTTTCGATCAGGAGACAATAAAACTTGGGACGACACAATTTGAAATTTTAAATAACCTCTATCCAGATAATAGGAGCGTAAAGCTTCTAAAGATGCGTCCATACCAGGCTTGGAATATTGATCTTTTTTAGTAAAATAAGTAAAAATACTGGATTTTGATAAAGCAAATTCGGGTAACAGTTCATTAGCGGTAAAATCGTGATTACCTATGATTTTAATTTTTTTGATTCGCGACACACGCCCTTCGGAAATAGTAATTGTAATTCCTACTCTATTATCAGTTAATGGAGTAACGCGAGTTTCTATGCGGGAATTATATTTACCTCTGGAGGTATACGCTTGTTTTAGCTCTTTTTCCAAACGTTCCAAGGTAGAGGTTTGAAATACGCGTCCTTTGACCAAACCCATTTCTTTAAGAAATTCTTTCATTTTGTCGCTGGGAATTTCTTTATTTCCTACCACATTAATCGAGCCTATAGTCGCTCTTTCAACCACATTGACAATTAAAGTGCTTCCTTGGCGCTCCAATGCAACTGACTGAAAAAAACCAGTATCGTAAAGAGCGCGTATAATCTCAGCCGTTGATTCGGAACCAATTTCTTCACCAACCTGAACGGGGATGTAATTAAGTACTGTTCCTGTAGAGACGCGCTGTAAACCGGTAACTTTAATACTGCGAACGACAAAACTATCTGCTGCTATAGTTTGAGCGGACCAGGCTATAAGCGTGGAACAACAGACACCTAATATTAATTTACTACTGATTTTTTTCATTATTATTTTACGTCCAGTACTACGTACATTTTAAGAATTAAACCCAAACTATGCAGGGTCTGTACATTTGCTAGTCCGAGCCAAAATGTAAACAGACCCTACACCTCAAATTGAAACACTTTTTATAGGAAGTAGAAACTACTGTCAAGTTTTTGTTCCATGACTTTTCTATTTTTGGGTACTTAGAATTAGCTTGTAAGCCTTGATATATCATTCGTCAACGCTATAAACATAAGAGCAACCAACAATAATAATCCAAAATAAGTTCCAACTGATTTTAAACCTTCTGATAAAGGCTTACGTCGAATCGCTTCCAACATATAATACAACAAATGGCCACCATCAAGCATAGGAATGGGTAATAAATTTAGAGCACCTAAGCTGATACTAACCAAGGCAAGGAAAAATAAATAAGAAACCAACCCACTGCGTCCCGAATCTCCCGCTCCCTGAGCAATACCGACAGGCCCACTGATGCTGTTTAATCCTATTCTTCCGGTAATTAACCTGCCCATTAAAGTAAATGTAGTACCGGTCAATTGTACTGTTTGCTTAAACGCAGTACCTACCGCAGTTAGAGGACCTTCTCTTTCCATGCGCAGCCAATTTGCAGGCCATTGTACTTTTTGTGAACGAACCCCCAAAAAACCCTCGACTTTTCCTTTATTTTCCTGGTGCCCTGTAAGTACTGTAATATTTTGTATAATGTCTTTTCTTTTTACAGCCAATGCCAATTGCGTATCTGGACGTGCCTGGACATAATCAACCAAAAATAGCCAATCGTCAAAAGACTTTCCATTCACCTTCAATATTAGGTCACCATTTTGTAATCCGGCTTTTGCAGCTGGAGAATCTGGCAGTACTTCACCCACTACTGGAGGAATAGAAGGAATAAAGGGCTCAATTCCCAAACTATTAAGGGTATCAGGCTTTTTATTATTTAACTGCCACTCAGACAAAGGCAAAAGTACTTGTCGTTGATGCCCATCAATCAAAGATTTTATGCTTAGTTGTATTGTTTCTTGAGAACCAACAAGAGGCATGATTGCGTACTGAAAATCTCGCCAGCTATTTATTTTAGTACGATTTAGAGCAATAATTTCTTCCTGTGCCCTTAATCCAGCATGGGCAGCAATACTATCGGGTTTCACAGAACCTATTATGGGAGCTAAAGACTGCATCCCAATAACTAGAACTAACCATAAAGCGACAAAAGCAAGAAGAAAATTAAAAAAGGGCCCAGCAAGTACAATTGCAGCACGCTTCCAAATAGATTGATTATTAAAAGCTAAATGACGTTCATTTTCTGCAACGGCTTCTTCAGACTCATCAAGCATTTTGACATAGCCCCCAAGTGGGAACAAAGACCAGGCATATTCCGTTCCTTTTTTATCACGCCAACGCGCTAAAATGGGGCCAAAACCAAAAGAAAAACGCAATACCTTAACACCACACCAACGAGCCACTTGAAAATGGCCGTATTCATGCACTGTAACCAACAAAACTAATGCAAATAAAAAATAGAGCAAGGTTGAAAGCATAATGTGCTATCCCCAAATAAAGTAACATTAGACTTCTTCGGAATTACTTCATCGACGGTGCTCGAATCCTCACTACCATTAATTTGTAGGTTGGACCAGGGGCCCAACCTACATTTTAATGGCACGTCTTTTCCTGTGCGAGTTTCTGAAGAAATCCATTCTAAAATTACAAAGTTAATCCGAAATAAAATAAAGGTAAAGCCGCAATCAAACTATCCAAACGATCCAAAATACCACCATGCCCAGGAATAATGACACCTGTATCTTTTAAATGGCAACGCCGCTTCAATATACTTATAAATAAATCACCAAAAATCGCAATAATTATAGTAAAGAAAGCCAAAACGAACCAATGAACTGTAGCTACTGGACTAAAATAATAGTATCCAATCCAAGCAATAATCATGGATAGAATAAGACCACCTAAAACTCCTTCCCATGACTTTCCGGGACTAACTTGAGGAATTAATTTATGTTTGCCCATGAGCTTACCGCTCAGATATGCTCCCGTATCAGATATCCAAATTAAAAACAGCAAATAAACAAGTAATGCCTTACCATTAGGTAAAAAATATAAATGAATGAGACTTTGCACAAATAATGGCAAAAGCAACAAACAAACAACCGCTACAACAACAGGAGAACCCCAATAGGTCTGGGAACTAGGAAAAGTAAGTATTGCAATAATAATCAAGCCCCACGTGATTAAACCTAATACCAACCAAGAAAAAAACAAATAGCCAGAAAGC
>JACPOX010000038.1 GCA_016191305.1 Legionella longbeachae
TCGGTTAAGGGAGGGAAGCGATGATCTTGCTATTACACGAGCTCGTAGCTCAAGGTCACTACGATCTATCGCTTCTCTTTAATTTGCTACTGTACGACAGCAACAAGAATCTATTAAATCATATTTTTAAGACACAAGGTCTAATCGGCAGAACCTCGAGCTATTAAAAGAAGAGCAAAACGTTTCCCTAGATTGCTAAAATCCAGGGAATCTTATAAAAATGTCGCTTAACTTAGTGCCATTAATCTATACTGCGCTTTTCGGGGACGTTTTTCTCTCGAAATGGGCCAAAAGTGGACTTCCCTTGATACGCAGTGACCTTTTATCTTGAGCGGGCCTATCAACCTAACATATAGATCTTTGTGGGCCGTGGCCCAACATTCAACAATTCAGAGATCACTCAAACTTATTTATTTATTGGTGGTTTTTTTGGTGGATCTGATTCACCTTTAGCACTAACATCCCCTTTGCCACCACCTAAACCAACAGCTTGTTTTACTTTACCAATACCTTTCTGCGCATAAGCACCCAATGATTTATCGATTTGTCCTTGTGCACCTTGTGTTTCCTTACCGGCTGATTCCCCTTGTCTCTTGATTTCCTCACCCCATTGACCAGCTTCCGTACCAAGACTTTCTGGGCTACCACCAATCCAACGCAAAACTTTATCTGGCAAATAAGTAATTAGAGTAAATGTTTTTTGGATGATAATTAGATACATTGTAGTATAAGTCAATATGGAGAAAAAGAAGGCATAAATACCAGCCCAGTTCGTTCCTGCTCCCGAACCGCTTTGGAACATACCACCAGATATTTGAGCCACATCAAATGTCTCATGTGGCCCTCCCCCTTGAATAAATCCTATCGCGTTATCATAACCAGCATTTAGAAGCCACACACCTACATAAGATAATGCTATAGCTGAAATATATCCAATAATCATCATAGCCGGTCTTAAAAAGACATTAATCAGAATCATTACTGCATGTTCACCCTTACCAAAAGCTTCATGTCCTTCAGGATGAGTTACCCCCAATGCAACAATTGGAGCAGCAACCATCGCTTCAATAACTAAAATTAGCCAGCCTAATGCACCAAATGTAAAAATCATATAAGGTAATATAGGAATATAAAATGCAGTAGTAAATCCTATCCCAACCATTATCCCTACCCAGGCAATTACAAGGGGCATAGCTAAAGTCATTAAAGCGAATATAAAGATACCGAAGATTGGGACTAATGCACTAGAAACTGCCAAACTTAAGAGCATCAACCATAGCTCGCCAGCAAAATTAATATATTGATTTCCCATGTTTGCTAATGCAACAACTGGATTAACTCCTGGCGCTGAAATCACTTGGAGACCTTGTTTAAAGATTACTGCCATTCCTGTCAACGGAATTACCAAAAAGGCTGAAACCACTTGATTAATCAGCGTTCCAAAAATATCCAGAAATAAATTATATATTGACACCATGATTGTATTATAAAGTAGATTTCCTAAAAATCTTCCTAAACAGATTTTAACTATTATCCTAATTTCACCGCAGTCAAATTTTTGCTCTTGCAATCGATATAAAGAGGTACTTACTTGGAAATTAATTGCATTAGCAAATTCCAAAGGCTTAAGTCCAGGTTGGCCCGGTGGTTGCATCATTAGTGAATTATTTATAAAACCATAAACTGTTGATGAAGCAGCTCCATTTTAAAATAAGCACCTGCCATAATCCATCCCTGAGTTTTTGCTTTGTTAATAAACTCAGTAGAATTGTCCTCATTGTTTGCTTTTTGTATCAATCGTTTCAAATTAAGAGTTGGCATCATAATGGCATTATAATCATTTAATGCATTTATTAACTCTGTTCCATTAAATAGAACCCCAGAATTATCTGCCCCTGGAGCGGGGCCCCAAAGAACACATTCATCTTTATATTTCTTACATACTTCTCCATTTTGAGTATATGGTACTCCGAATTGTTGATTAGCAATCCCCGGATTAAAAGCTTTAGATGTATTATTATTATTTGTTCTAGTCATAGAGGGATTATTACCAACGATTGCTCGAGCTACAGTACTTAAATCCATATACACTTGCTGAATAGCAATGGCTCGAGACATTTGAGTTGCTTGCATTTCAGCTGGGGTAAGCGTGTTATTACCAACTTTTGTATTAATCAGTCCGTTGGAATCGGTAGACTTATTGCCTATCCCCTCCACACGATTCCACGTGATAGTCCCGCAAATGCCATTTAGAAAACTATATGGAGAAGTAGAATCAAAATTAGGCATAGTAACTGACCAATCTGCGTTATTTGGATTTTTGTTCTGTACAATAACTGTATTTACAGAGCCTAGAAAATCAGGAACAACCGTATTACAAAATTGCTCCATAGCAGGTTCCAGAGGAGTTCTGCTGCATGGTCCTGCTTTTTTTGATAGGGAATCGAGATAAGACTTCCTTTGATTTTGTAGTTGAGTCTGCAAACCCACCATGCAAACCTGCCCAGAAAGTATATTTATTGCAGCAGATGCAACACTTCCATTTCCACTACCTGGATTAAGTACTTCGGCAGGATTTGTTTGTTGGGCTTGAATAATAACCCCACCCCGGTTTAAATAACTCAAAGCAGCATCCCATACTTTGTCTGCTGCTCCTATTCCTTGTACCACAATCCACATAACAAAAATTTGCATCAGGCAATAACCAGAAGCCTTAGGAATTAATAAGGCCAAACCCACTGTAGATCGAATTGGAATCCAGATGGATGAGACTGCAGCGTTAAATACACTAAACATACTCCCCATAATTTGGCTACCTGTACCACTCAAGATACCATCAACTACCCCAAATAAATTACCGAGAAATACTACAGAATAATCAGTAGGGGGAGGAGTAAAAGTTAAGCTATCAGCAAAAAGCAAACCAGGAAATAAAAAGAGAAGCAGAGTAGTTACTATTTTATTCATTTCTTCTCCTTCAAAAACCCATGCCTATACCATTCACTAATAGTACATCCCAATTTATGTTCTTTAATTTGAAAATACCAAAAGTGATAACGAAAGGCTAAAACCAATGCAATTAGAGTGACAACTAAGCTTACTAAAAAAGCTTTAATTGATCCTAAATAAAGCTGATAACCCGCATAGGCTAAAATCAAAACTGCTAATATCAGCATAAGAAGAGTCAATCGCCATAACGAATTTTGTTTTTCTTGCAAATTTTCATCATTAAGATGGAATTTTTTCACTGCTTCATCAAATGTTTCTGTTTGATGACTTTGCTGGGGAATAAATATGCGTTTAAAAGCATTTACTAAATACAAAGTGAAAACCTTGGCTCGCGCCCAATCGAACCATTTGCGAATGTTAAATATTCCTGAAATTATTTTGATAAATTGTGAATTCTTTTTCATATTTTTTACTTCTTTCTTTTATCTATCATAATATACTATAGTAGTAAGTAATGATTTCGTCCATCTACCTTTATTTCAGTAAAGAAAGAGTAAAAAATGCCTGATCTAAGCCATGAAGCATCCGCCAAATATTGGTTTGAATATATTGACCCCATGATCTATAGAGTTATAACTTTTATGGAAAGCGTGGAAGATTGGACTATGGATGGAGATCCCGAATTTGAACAAGCCATGGAACAATTGGGCAAAGAACTGGATGATATCGAACAAATTGATATGGGATTATTATCCGAAGAAGAAAAATTTATCCGTATTGTGGGAAACATCAAATCTGGGAGAGGACTTCGTTTACTGCAAGCGATTGATACAGTTCATCCAGGAAGCGCCTCACGTATTTTAATCCATGCAGAGGAGACTAGTCTTGGAAGCCATGATCCTGCTGGAGTATTTCTTAAAAGAAATATTGTATTTGAGCGTTTAAGATTATTGTCTCGAGTTTTTTGTCAGTTTCGTCTAAAACTTGTTTTACGTGCACTTGAAGGGGATGAATAAATGAAATTAATACCTAAACTCGCATTACTCAATCTGCTATGTTTTACTGTTTTTCCTGTAGCAGCAGATAATGCACAAACTCTAGCTGCTCAACAACAAACTTCGACAAGCTTAGAAGAGATAGCAAAATATTTAAAAAATTTAGGTGCTTATTTAGGCTATGATGTGGAGCAATCACCCACAAATGAAATAAGCCAAACCCTTCTGCCAGTAACCCAATCCGCACAAAGCGCTCTATTTTATACAGTTTTGGGAGCTATTTCAGTAAATTCCGCTGAAATCAAAGCGTTTACTCAATTTGTCCCCTCTTACATTAGTGGTGCAGATAATTTGAATCGTCTTGAAAATATTACCTTTGCTCAACAAAATTATAGTACTCCATCTAAAACCGAAGTGAGTATCAGTAATTTAATCGATCAGAAAGAATATCAACCTGATCCAATCAGCCAGGGAGTATTAAATATCTTAAGTACCCCAGATAGTAGTTATTGCCCCAATGGGCTAACTGATTGTGAGTTTCTTGTTAATACAATGGTTCCTATAAACGTTATAGGTCCTATTCCAGAACCTAAATCTTTTTTTACCTACGCTCACATTGGCAAGTTTTTAAGTCAACTCAATAGCAATTCTTTAATTGGCCCTTTATTGTATTCACCGGCAGAGACACAAGAAAATAATACATCAAAAGGGGTAAATGCTGGATTAAGTGCGGGAAGTCAGGCTCAACAGGCTGCGAATTTTATTCGGTATGTATCTGGAGGTGTCACACCTATAAAACTCCCGAAATGGAAGGATTATGATAATTTATATACCCAAGCTATAGCAAGCGATAACAATACCCTGGTTACCCCAATCCAAAAGCAGAAAGCACAAGCTACTCTAAGTAAATATCTTGCAGACTTACGTACCTATGCCGCTCAAAACTCTGTCGGATTAAGTAATTTATATTATATAATGTCAAAAAGACTCCCGCAGGCCAACCCCAATTCAACCGAGCAAGAGACCCCAATGAGTCAAGCGTTAAGTGAATTTAATATGGCGACTAAAAGATTATTGAGTCCTAATGGTTCTTCTCCTGGTAATACTGAATGGATTAAACAACTACAAACTGCTTCTCCTGCAACAGTCGAAAAAGAAATTGCAATTTTGCTTGCCGAGATTAATTATCAAATGTATTTAGACCGACAACTTAATGAGCGCTTGTTACTTACAAATAGTATCCAGTTATTACAAAATCTACATACAAATGAGCCATCTACCACAGATCTTACTTCAGGAGATTAATCTCTTTCATAACAACTCATGTCCGTTTACCACCTCCTGTTAAACGGACGCTCAGTGCTGAATTGCTTCACTTCGTTCGCAAAGACGACAGTTTTTCACTGTATTTAAAACACCTAAAAGCCAATAAAAGTTATATAAAATTAGATGAAAAAAATGATGCATATGCTATTATTTCAGACATATTGTAACTTTCTGTTTTTAAGCAAAAACTTGGCGATCCAGTATGTCCAAAACCTATATCTTTTATATCGATGGAATGACTTGCACAAGCTGCAGTGGCATCATTGAATCTTTTTTGAAAAGTCAATTATCCAATCAATTACAATTTTTCAATGCTGATATTACGACAGCTGATCCTAAAAAAACGACAATAACTCTTGCTGATGATAATCAAGATCATCTAAAAGTTTGGACTGAGTTGAAACAGCATATTGAAGAAATAGGGTTTAGCTGTAGAGCATACGAATACCACCCTGATAAAAAACAATCGATAGCAACTGTGCAACAGACAAGTAGCTCAAAAAAAATATTATCATCGGTCAAATCACTTTTTTCCTCCCACTGGTTTCTTGGTGGACTGGGATGTATCTCTGGAGCTACGCTACTCATTACCTGCCTTGTAACGAGCAGTCTATCATTAGCCTTCATGCTCCCTCTCGCTATTTCTAGTACTCTATTAACTTTATTATTGGGAACTAACTCCTATTATGAAGCCTGGTCGAAATTGACTAAAACTGCCACTTTAACCATGGACAGTTTATTCGCTCTGAGTACTATTTCAATCTTAGTAGTTTCTCTTGCTTCTTTCTTCATTCCATGGTTACCCATGATGTTTGATGCCAGTTTACTTATCTTTGGTTTCAGGCATATTGGAATAGCCATAGAAGACACTCTTAAGAAAAAAATTGGTTCGGCTAAATTTCAAGACCGCGCAGCTAAAATTGTAAGAATACAATTAATTGAAAATATTGAAGAAATCAATTTGGATCGCGTTGTGTATGGTGATGTTATTGTTGTCCATCCGGGGGAAATTATCCTTCCGGATTAATCATTGGCCTTTTTTTTCCTGCAGCCATAGCAATTCAATGCGCCGTATCTGTTTTGGTAAGTGCTTGTCCTTGTACCTTGGGATTAATTACGCCACTCGCGGTAAAAACCGGTATCCACAAAGCCGCAGAAAACGGAGTACAATTTAAAAGTGCGACATCTTTGCAGCAAGCGGAACAAATAGATACTGTACTGTTTGATTTGAATGGTACATTGACAACTGGAGTTCCTCTCGTCAAAGAAGTTTGTCTATATGATAATACGCTTTCAGAAGTGGAGTTTCTTTCTTTATGTGCCGCCTTAGAGAAAAAATCTACCCATCCCATCGGAAAAGCCATTTACACTTTTTCGAAGAAGAATAATACCCAAAAACTGGAAGCAAGCCTCCTTAACGATTCTCATCATGCAGGAGTATCTGGGCAAATAATGGATGAAAAATATACTATCGGCAGTATGAAACTAATGCAAGAAAAAGGCATTACGCTCTCGTCTAAATTAAAATTTCCTGTTTTGGAGGCAGGTGATCAAATAGTCTATGTAGCAAAGGAAAATACTCTCGTAGGATGTATGGTGATCACCGATCCACTTCGTGAAGATGCATTACATACTATTAAAACCTTAAGAAAAATGGGAAAGGAAATCTATTTATGTACTGGAGCCGATAAAGATACCGCTTTACGTTACGCCCAGGCTCTTGGCATTGAAAAAATTTATGCTAATTGTATTGCGACTTCTATAGAAGAAGATAAAAATTCAAAAACAGCTCATATCCAGTCTTTAATAGAAGAAGGACATACAGTAGCTATGATAGGAGATGCAGGGAATGATGCTCAGGCAATTACCGCAAGTAATTTAGGGATAGCCATCGCTTCGGAGGGTAGTGACGAATTAACGCAACAAGCTGCCGACATCATGATCCACACAGGAACTTTATTACCTATAGCCACTGGCTTTGCTATCTCAAAACAAACTGTATCTAATATAAACCAAAATCTGGTAATGAGTATGATTTATAATCTTAGCTCGATACTCATTTCTGGTGGATTACTGGTTACAGCCGGTTGGACACTTAATCCCGCGGTAGGTGTCACTCTTATGATCCTTCAAGCTTGTATCATTTTAATGAACGTTTATCGTTTTAGAGAACAGCCTCTAGAACACTTGCAAGAAAAAACAAAACCCTACCAAGAAAACTATCAACACAATTCATTATATAAAAAGAGTCCTTCTTGTAATAAAGAGCTTATTGAGGAAATAACACCTACCTCTGTCAAAAAACCTCCCACTAATAAATCAACTTTTTATCCTTTCTGGGCATGTATTCCTGAAGAATCAGAAACAAAAAAAGAAGAACTTTTCTCAAATAGCGAGGATACTTTTATTTCCAATTCCATTCATTAGGTAACGTTCTGATCTTATATTTCGATATGATCTAAGACAAGAGACAACTTATCCATCACGTCTTCAACAGAAATCATTTTCATGGGTTCTGTCCCGTGTACATGTTGTCCCCAAACCTCTTCTATAGAATTACTTCCCAGAATTTTTTTTGCAGCTTCAGGGTAACGATTCACAACCAAATGTTGAAAAAGATAAGGGCCAGAAATAAGGGGGTTTGTCACTGCATGTAATGCAATAACTGGTGTATTTACCGCAGTAGACATATGTGAGGGGCCGGTATCAGGGCAAAGAACTACGTTTGCTTTAC
>JACPOX010000298.1 GCA_016191305.1 Legionella longbeachae
AAGGTAAGCTCGGCAGGTTCCACGCTTGATTATATTGAGCGTACAGCACGACAAATTCAATATGTAGAACAACAACAAGTTTGGCCTGGATTTCATCCCGCGGCAACACCCACAATTATACAAATGGTTAAGCAGACTCTTACGGCTGATGGTATTGATGAAAAGAGGACAGCTTATGCATTTAATTTCACCCCAAGCGTTTTTCTTTGGGAAAAAATCACGTCTTATGACTATCTTTATTTTTTGGCAGATGCGAAGCCGCTGGAACTTGAAAATCATGCAGATGGTAAATATGTGACTGTCGATGGGCAACGCAGTTATGTTGATATTGAGAATGAGTATAATATTTCAGAACAAGAAAATGTATATAATAAGTTTATGCGATCACGCGCCAGCACATACTTACAAAATGAATCAACGATAAATCCTGTAAATACTCAATATACAGATATAGTCTATGATGGTTTTAATCAAATAGATTTAATTAAACTCGCTTATTTAGAAGATGCTGCTTTAACACAAGTACAACAATCTGATGCTAGCAGCGCTGAAGAAGCGTTACGTGATGCAGTAGCTATTCAACAATATCGAAACAGTATTCTTAACAAAGATTATCGTGTTTTTGAAAATGCCAATGAAATTATTACTGGCATTCCTGATTATATTACCTGGACAAGTCAGCAGTTAAATGAAGAAGATTATCGTAAAATGACTCAACGTTCTGGCTGTAGGCCTTTAAAAAGCTTTACAGGACCGGAGGAAATTGCTGACTGCATGCTTTTAAAGTTGCCCGCGTTTTCAAGTTCAGTGTATGGGCATGCCTTTGAGAAAAAACAGCCCGGATTAGCTTGGAAAATAGACGTAGAACAGCAATTTAAATCAATCTCCCAAATGGCGATAGATCATTACAACTTTACTGATGAGCAAGCACGATTTTTGACAGAGACAGCGATGAATAAAGCAGTCTATCAATATAAGCGTATTAATCAGATCATAAATACAAGAATGAAACCTTATCTTGATTCTTTACACATGGTATTTAACCAATACCAAGAGATGCAAGGTCCGGAGTTACGTACTGATCTTCAATTGGGTATCTTACTCATCACCTTTAGTCCTTATATTCCCAACCTTTTCCAAGATATCTATACTGTGAATTCGCACACAATCCTGTTGACAAATATTAATTTGGTTCCTGATCAAACAATTAAATTAGTCGATGATAAAGCCGTGCTCGTATTCAATCATCTGCCTTTCATGGGTATTCATTTAGAAATGAATGGCCTTCAAGTCGATGATGCGAAGTCTTATACAGGATTTAAATTAAGTGATGAGGCGCTATTAATCCTTGATGATCATACTTATCTTGCAAAAGATTTTATTCAAGATAAAAAAGTCGAAAAATTCTATCATTCATTCACTGTTAAAGATAAATACATGATCTTTACTTCCCCTGTAAGTGGCATATTCGATGCCAGTGAGGGAGGTATGAGATTAAAGGAAACTGAAACAGTGAAAAACAGTGTTAAACCGACTTTCAATGGATTAATCGACAAGTTAGCTCAGAGAGAAATGGCTAATGATTAATCTATAGTAATTAAAACTTGATCTGACAGGTACCCGTTTTTTAGAAATGTCTGTCAGGTCAAATTTATTGATAAATTTTTCCATTCTGCGCGTAAGCTTTGGCATGGAGAGAGTTACGGTCATTGGCTGCCGAAGAGTCGTGCGGTGACTCTTGAGGTTTGTTTTGAGGGTAAGTAAAAAATACGTTTATGCATTGAATTTATTGATCATAAATTCAATGCATAAGTCATTGTCTGCTACTTCTTCATCCCCTGGCTTATATTCTCTTGATTTTCTGGTATTCCAGTAAATAATTCTTTGAGGTTAGAATATCCATCTTCTTTCAAGCTTTTTAAATTCTTCTCAATTTTTTTTCCTAAGCGTCCGTTCTTATATATTGGGTTATCGAGAAAACTTAGATCACCTGTAAAATTACCATCCTTCAAGCTTTTCAATGAATCTATAAGCCTCAAAACATCTCCTTTTTTTGCCTCTTTACTATAAGTGAAAAAATTTATAAAAAAATAGTTTTCTTTTTCTAGTGCTACTTTTTCATGGTATTTTTCAAGACTCTTTATAAACACATCTAGCTTATCTTTAAAAAGATCTTGTTTCATTTCTATTATTTGTCCTGTTGTAAGATCTTCAGGTTTATCTATCACAAATCCATAATATAATTCAGACTCTGTCGGTTTTTTCTTAAAATAATTACTCTCTTCAATTTCAATTTCTTCTCCATCCTTTTCGGTTTTTTGGTTTTCTTCCTCTTCGTGTTGTGTCATTTCTATTTCTTTCTTTTCAGGCATTGTATCTATTTTTTGCTCATCAATTTGTTGGTTTTTAAAGCTTTTTGATACTTCTTTAAGATTATTTATCACTTCTTTTTCTTTTTGATGAGTTTTTAGATATTTATTTTTTCTCTGTTTCAATCGTTCCATATACTTATTTAATTCCTCTTGTACTGTAGACAGGATGGGAGGATTAAAAGATGTGGATTTTGCCTTTTCAACCAAACTCGATATTTCCTTAATGTGTTCAATACAATCAATGACATAATTGCTCACCATTCTAGAGGTCATTAAAACATCTCGTTTTTCAATTTCTGCTAAAAATTCGTCTGTCGTTTTTATAGCCTCTTCTATAAATTCAAGATATTCTGGATTTCCATCTGGACGATTCAAATATGTATCTGAAGCTTTATAACCAAATAAATGATTCTTATTTGTTTTGCTTAAAAAAGATTTGGCTTCTTGCTCAATTAATAATTTTGGTGTAACGACATTTTTTGAAACAAAGGCTAAATCAACTCGAATTGCCTCTGCCATATAATCAAGATAGTGGGTATAACCTATAGTACTGGGTAGAATCTCTTCATTTTTTGGATTATCTTTAATAGGTTTTCCTTGGTCTTCCATATTCATAAATAAAGCTTGATTTAACACATCATCAAAAACAACTTTTGGATCTAGTTGTAGTTTTTCTATAACAAACTTTTTAATTGCTTCTCTTATTGATTTATTAACACGTTGGTTCTTTGGATCAACCAAATTAGCTAATTGTTTAATCAATAACGTTCGATATAAAATAAACTCATGGGTATTTTCAATCGGGGCATCGGATTTTTTCCCTAATTCCTCCTCTTTTAAAGGTCTATTGAGGGAATAAAGAAAATCTAAAGAATTTTGTAAATATTCTTCAATATTCTGAGAATTAATTTTCTTTTCAATTCGATTCTTTGGGTCTTCTGGTCTTAAATGTATCATATCTCGATAGTCATCATCACCTTTGAAAATAGTCCAACGATTTTTATCTTTCATTAGCCTGGCATTTAATCGTTGTGCTGCCAGCAAAATAGAATAATGCGGATTTAACATCGTTTTATTTTCATCTGCAACAATAGGTGCAAGTTTCCTTGCTAGCGTCAAATCTTGTTCTAAGCCACCTAAACCTCCTTTTTTAACTGGACGAGTATAAAAATTAATTACTTCCTTCGGAAGTTCTTGTTTCGCATTTAAAGGGACAACTGCTATAATTTCAAGTACTTGTTGTTTCATCTTTTCGATTAGTTTAAAGTTTTTAATGATTTTCTCATATGCTGGATTTTGTATATATTCCATTGTCTTAGAAATAAAATCTTTTAATTCTTGATGCATGTCTATAGGGTTTTCTGAAGTCATCATATTTTTTAAATGATTTTGCATTTTCGCTGTTTGCTTTTCAGATTCTTCTATTATTGTTTTTTCTAGTTTTCTTAAATCAACTTCGCTTATCTTATTATGGCGATAGCGAGAAGCGTGTTCTCTGATCCAAGAAGTGCTAGCACCCATGGCAAGAACTGCTTTCTCTTCCACAAAAAAACTTTGGAAATAAGCATAAAACCCTTTCGGAGCATTTTCATTTTTGAACTTCTCAAGATCATCTATATCATCAGAAGTAGTTTCAACCACGCTAGAAATTAAATTATCCAAACGCGTACTGTCGTTCCTAACATCTTGTACGGTGCGATCAATTGCAGTTCGGTTGTCTTTATCTCTTTTGTACTTCAAAGAATCAATTTTCTCTATCGAGAAATAAGTTGCAGCTCCGGTAACGCAGGCTATGATTAAACCAACACTTGCTATACCTGCTATACCAATTAAACTAAGAGGACTACCAATAATCATCACCGCCAAGCCTACTGCTATAGCACCCCCAATGAAGCCCACTATGCTTGCAATGTGTTTTTGATATTTTGCTAAAAAAGTAGGCTCCACCATCTGGTCTTCCAGATACTTGGCACATCGGTTCATGAATTCAACTTGCAATTTCTGAGTAAATTTTTCTCGATCGTCTTTATTTGCAAAAAAACTGTTTATCCATCTAACAATTTGCAACTGTTCGTTGTCAGATTTAAAAGCATCTTCTTGAATTTTATAAATACTTTCAAAAGCCTTTTCAAAAAATTTATTTAACTCAGTTAAAAAATAAACTTCAATTGCGTGATTAATGGCCTCATTAATTGCTTTCTCACGCTCTTTATCGGTCATTTTCTTTTGAGGATCTATTAGATTCATATTTAAGTCTGATTTAAACTCCTCACGCATATTGCGTCCTGCATTATCACTTAGACCCAGCAAAACACACTCTCTAAAATGAAATAATGCGACGAGCTCTTTAGACAAAGCATTATATTTTTCGTCTGTGAAACCGGCTTTATTCATTACCTCTTTTAATTTTCCAAAATCATTCGTGGGTGCATTTTGAGCCGTCATCGAGTTGAACAATACGGTACCTAGTCCAGCTCCAATGAGAACGCTAAAAATACCCGTTACGGGTTTTGGTACTGGATTAATTACTGGAATGTTATTTTGTGCATAATAAGAAACAGCTGCTGCACCAACTCCTCCTAATGCTGCCAATAACGTATAACCTGCTTTAGCGCCAGAAGAAAGTGGGTCACCAATTTCTTCATCTAGAAAATATTTCTTTTTACCTCTGTATAGCTCCATCTCATTTGCATATTGTTCCACTGCTTTTGCGTTTTCTAGCTCACCTCTCATTTCCAACTGAGTGATCGTATTTTGTTTTAAATATTCCTTATGGTTGTCCGTGATGAGTTGAAAATAGTCGTTAAGGTTGCGTTTCTTTTTCGTCATTTTAGTACTCACTAAGAACATTATTTAATATAGATAGTTTAGCATTTAAACATTAAGAAAAGATTACGGGCTTTTCGAGGATTAAAATACACATTTTTATTGTTATAATCGAAACTCCAATGGTAAAGGCCCTGGCAACTCATGAGCACAAAAAAAAACCACATACTGATTATCGATGACGATCAAGAAATTACCCATTTGATTAATGACTACTTACTTAAAAATGGTTTCCGCACTACCTGGACTTATAATGGTCTCAACATCAAACAATTATTGAAAGCAAATAATTTTGATCTCATCATTTTGGATATTATGTTACCTGGGATAAATGGGCTCGATTTATGTCAAACTATTCGCCAAACACATAGTGTGCCCATTATTATGTTAAGTGCTGCAAACAGTATCGCGGATCGCGTTGCTGGATTGGAGCTTGGTGCGGATGATTATATTTCCAAGCCTTTCAGTTCTCGTGAATTATTAGCTCGTGTTAAAGCCCAGTTAAGAAGAACTCAGGGAGATTTGGAACATGACCGCAAAAAATTGACTCCATTGCAACACATCCATTTCGATGATTGGATTCTTGATCGCAACACTCATTCTTTGATTGACCAAGAATCGATTGCCTATCCCTTAAGCCAACGTGAATATGAGTTATTGGTTATTTTTTTAGAACATCCAGGACGAATTTTAAGTAGAGAGCAACTCATGGATTTACTATATGACAAAGATTTTGATTCACAAGACAGAGCCATTGATGTGCTGATTGGTCGTTTACGTAAAAAAATTGAATTTGACTCACGTAACCCATGCTTATTATTAACTGTTCGTGGCGGCGGTTATCAGTTCAAAGCCAAGGTGAATTTAGTATGAGTCAATTAACAACGACGGCTAAAAAAACCCTACTTGGATTAATTCTTGCAAATCTATTAATTCTCTTCGCTATCATGCAGTTAGAAAAATATTATTATGAAAATATTCGCTCGCCTCTACCCCCTAAAGCAGCACATTCTTTAATTCATTTAGTCACTTTTTTACAAAAAAATCCGCAATCCATTTGGCCGATGGTTTTAAGAAACCAAAGTCCTTCTTGGGCAAAAATAACCCTATCTCCACAACCCTTATATGAGAAAAATGCTTTATTAAATTTAAGAGCTCCTGTACTGTTCAATTTAATAAAACAAAATAAAAAAATGGAATTTTCGGTATTTATTAAAGAAAATAGTTGGTTAAATATCAAGGTACTTTATCCTACATCCAGACATATGCACTCAGTAATTAGTCTTTTTTTCATCTTATTGGGCGCTTTGCTTTTTCTTAATTATTGGGCAGTTAAGACATTGAACCAACCCATACAGACTTTAATACAAAGTTTAAATTACAGCGAACATCAAGAAAATTGGTTAGCGATACCCTTAACCGGAAACCAGGATCAAAAAACCATTTTCAAGAAAATTAATGATCTGCAAGAAAAAGTAAATAAACTTTTAGAGAACCGTACTCGAGTAGTCACAGCCATTTCTCATGATTTACGTACGCCACTGACGCGTTTAAAATTACGCGCAGAATACTTAGCTGATAATCCAAACTATAGCAAAATAATGGCCGACATCAATGAAATGGAACTGATGATTCGAGAAACTCTAGATTATTTCAAAGACATGAATCTTGAAGAAAAACCTCAACGTTTTGATTTGGTTGCCCTACTTTCTTCACTTAGAGAGGATGCAATTGAATTAAACTACGATGTAACTTTTACTAGTGAAAATCCCAAATTAGTCTACTATGGCACTGTCAATTTACTGAAGCGCGCATTTAATAATTTAATTAACAATGCTATACATTATGGCTATAAAGCAAATATTCATTTGCATTGTTTACCAAACCAAATAGAAATAATTATCACCGACCAAGGACCAGGATTGGCAGAAGCAGAGATGGAACAGGTTTTTTTACCTTTTTATCGCAGTGAACACTCTCGATCACGTAGTACAGGAGGCACTGGACTTGGATTAACTATTGCCCGAGAAATTATACAAATGCATCATGGCGATATAACACTGGCGAATCATTTTCAAGGAGGATTAAAGGTAATTATTACTTTACCTATTAAAACCGCTGAGAGATAAATTCAACTACACTAATAGATATAAATTCAATAATTGGTTGAGGCTCCACATGCACTGGATGAAAAATATAATCACCCATGTAAAACATGCTGATTTAAGCGAAAAGCATTCTCGCAAATATCGATTAATTTGCTATATCAGCTTGGAATTAATTAGTGCATGCAGTGCAATAGTTTTCCTTTATTCCATCGCCCAGCTATGGTTTATGGTTGCCCTTGTTAGCACAGGATTAGCTATTATTTTAATCAATTTATGGATTCTTTCGAGAACTGCAAATACTTTCTTGTGCGGTCATCTCCTGACATTAATTACCTTTACGATTATAACCATTGCAAGTTACATGGTTTGGGGCATAGGCTCATTGCATACACAATGGTATTATGTCATCCCCTTGCTTGCTGCAGCGATCGTGGGTCGTAGTGGTTTATTTATTTATTCGACTCTTTCATTACTTATAATCATTGGCTTTGGCAAATTTTCAATTCCTCCGTTTTATCAACTTCCTGAATTCAAGCTTGTAGCGATTGAATGGGTAAATCATTTGTTTGCTTATTTAATTCTAGTCACTACATTAATCAATTTGCTCCATGAACAGGAACAAAACGAACAAAAGTTAAACGATAGAAATTATTTATTACAAGCTGAAAAAGATAAATACATTTACTTGGCTCGCTTTGATCCCCTAACTAACTTGCCTAATCGAAGATACTTTAAGCAACATTTAAACGATACAATCGACTCTCTGTCGCCTAATTATTACGCTACGATTTTCTTTATTGATCTGGATAATTTTAAATATATAAACGATAGTTATGGACACACAATAGGAGACTACGTACTTCTTGGAGCTTCTAGACGTTTACAAACCTGCTTTCGTGCAGGAGACTTTATTGCACGTTTGGGAGGAGATGAGTTTACAGCTATAGTCTTACATACTCCAGATGAGAATATTGCTCAACTAATAGCTCAACGGATTATTCATGAGTTTGAAGGTAAATTTAAATTTGAACAGATTGAATTTCATTGTAATATAAGTATAGGACTAGCTACTTATCCTAAAGACGGCCAACAAGCTAAAGATTTAATCATGAAAGCCGATCGCGCCATGTACGCTGCAAAAAAAATAAATGGTAGTTCCTATTGTAATGCAGCAAGCTTACTGCCATTAAGTTAACGTGAGTTCTTGATAAGGAACTTTGATTTACCTAGATCCGTTCGGCCTGAGGAGGGCTTTAGCCCATCTCGAAGGCTA
>JACPOX010000066.1 GCA_016191305.1 Legionella longbeachae
TGATTTCTGCGGCAGTTTCATAGTGAGGCCCTAATACAGAAATATAAACACCTTCAGTAAGTTTTATGTCGTTGTTTTTAGCGATTGTTAGTAAATCAAGACGCATTTTTTTATCGTAGGCGTTATCTAAAGGGTAAAATCTTGGGCCAAACTCATCCTCATTAGTACCAATAAGTGGGTTATTAGGTTGTAAATTAATATGATCAGAAATTAACATTAATTCACCAGGACCAATGTCTTCCCTTAATGAACCCGATGCATTCGTTGCAATAAAATATTGGCAACCTAAAAGTTTCATTGTACGTACGTAAGTTTTAACGGTTTCATAGTTTTCCAAACCTTCATATGTGTGAGCTCTTCCTTGTAAACAAACAACGGCGATACCGTTTAAATAACCAAGAATTAAGTTACCTCCATGTCCTTGAACTGTAGTTTTTGGAAAACCAGGAAGCTCTTCATAACTAATCTTTATTGAATCTTGTAATTCATCTGCAAATTTACCTAAACCCGATCCCAAAACAACAGCAACAGTTGGTTGGAATAAAGGATATAATTTTTTTATATGGTTTGCTGCTAAATGAGCAGGGTTCTGCTTTAGTGCAGTATTTGTCATACAATCTTCCTATTTAGGTTTAAAATCAAAAGCAAGTGGCAGAAGTTCATTCATTGACAGGCTACGTAACAATGAATCTTTATTGCATAAGTGGATTATGGTATCGGGCGTTGAGAATTCAAAAAATCTTTGTCTACAAGCACCACAGGGTGCGCATAGTAGGTTATTTTTAGCCAGTACTACCACGCTGCGAATCCTTTGTTCTCCTCCAGCAATCATCGCAGAAATTGCTGAAGTTTCGGCACAAACCCCTAAGCTATAAGAACTGTTCTCTACATTGACACCCGTATATAAATTATCTTTATCTGTGCGAATACAACAAGCCACATGAAATTTGTAGTAGGGCGCATAAGAGTGGGGAAGAGTCTCGAGCGCTTGAGTAATCATTTTCGCAATTATGGGATCCATTTAAACCCTCTGCTAAAACTTAAAAATCAGCATTATAGAGAAGAATTGATTTGAAAACCATGTTCTTGATTATTTACATTTTGATTAATCAAGTCATCTTGATTAATCAGATCATTGCGTTCTATGATTACAAAGTCATCGATCGTTTTTTGTGACCAAGAAAAACCATTTTTAAAATTGGGTTCAGGTGAATTTTCAGGGATTGGAGTACATGACTGCAGGAGCTTTTTGCTCATTTGATGATAACTTCCAGGTATCGGAGGTGGTTTGTGAGATCCAAAATTAGAGTCTAGCCAGAATTCAAATGCAGAAATACCAAGTCCCACGCAAAGCAGTACAGAAAAAATCGAGATCGATAAGGCTATAGGTGGTAACAGAAAGATAACAGTTGTAGCAATAGCCGAAATTAAGCTTATAAGGCTTAACATTATAGTAAAAGATAAATGAGCGTGTTGGCGGGTCTTGGAGAATTGAGAATCATTTATTGGTGGATTATGTAATTTATGATATTCCCCAATAGATCCAACATTTATCATTACGGACTTTTTGATCTGGATGAAGCAGGTTGCTTGCAAACAATAAGCAATAAGCTAGCATAGACATACCCAAGGAAACGAATCTGAAAATAGCTGATAACAATGGAAAAGAAATATATTGAAATTTCGATAACAGAAATCCACCAAAGAAAAATAAACCACTTGCTTTGTCTAAGTTTTTAGCAGCACTCATAAAAAGTTTCCCTGGATGCTATAAGCTACATATTGTAGCTTAGTTACACAGAACATACTACATTCAAATAAAGATGATTGCTTTGGTGGGAATTTGGTTTTTACATCATAGATGTAGTGAGAATAATCCGAACTAATAACCCGCCTGCAGGATGATTAAGCGCTGTAATTTTCCCATGATGTAGTTCAATAGCACGCGAAGCAATTGCCAATCCTAATCCGTATCCCCCTGTTTTTTTTGTTCTTGAAGTATCCACTCGATAAAATGGGTTAAATATTTTATCGAGCTGTTCTTCTGGTATACCAGGTCCTTGATCACTAATATCAATCGATACATGCTCTTTTGTTTCATCATATTTTAAAGAAACAATCACTTGTTTGGTAGCTGGGGAGTAGTGCAGAGCATTGCGTACTACATTTTCTATGGCTCGGTGAATCAAGCGCTCATCCAGAACTAAGTGGCATGATTCGATTATTCCAGCTTTTACTCGAGGAACTTCTGCGCCAAATTCATAGTTGGCGTCTTTAATTATATTTATTAACAGAGCACTCAGATCAATTTTGCTTAAGTTTAGATCGAGCGTTGATTGTTCCAGGCGAACAAAATCGAGTATTTCAGTGATTAATGCATTAAGCCTAGAACATTCAAGTTCCATACGATTAAATTCATTATCGGCTTTATTTTGTGTTTTATTACGGCCAAGCTCAATTGCAATTTGTAATCTTGCAAGTGGAGAACGTAATTCATGGGAGATATCTTGTAACAATCTCTCCTTAGAATTGATAAGAGTTTCTAATTGTTCTGCCATGCGATCAAATTCATTACTCAATTGGGCTATTTCATCATTTTTATGTCCTCTTAAATAGCCAACCCGAGTATTTAGTTTGCCGGTAGCAATAGATTTTGCAGCCATGCCCAATGAGCGCAATGGTTGTGTTAAGTAGCGCGATAATAAATAACAGATAAGACCGCTAATGAAAGTAGCTAAAGTAAGACGAATAGTAAGGCTTGCCCAAGGCACATCTACTTAGTTGATCTTGAAGTAGATTTGCAGCAATTTTTTTTACATTTTCTGGTGCTGAATGGGTGCCTATAATTTCTCCGGTACTGGATAACAAATATATGGACATGTGTCGAGAAATGCCAATTTTATTTAGCCATTTGAGCAATGCCGCTTGCTCTCCTGATTCATAGGTGGCAACAGCTGCATTAGCATAACTGTCCATAAACAATTGTTCTTGTGCAGGTAATGAAGATTTTTGTACTATGTGGCTAATAACCCAAGCTGTGGTAAAAATAATAAGAATTGTCGCTAGCCAAAATGAAATAAAAATTTTCCAGTACAAACTACGCATTAAACATATACCCAAAACCGCGTACGGTTTTGACTATAGGCTCCCCTTGAGGGTTGTCACCTAATTTATTTCTTAAGTTACTTATATGAACATCGATGCTCCGATCGTAGGCAGTATATTTTCGACCAAGAGCATATTCAGTAAGCTCTTCTTTTGAAAATGCTTGTCCTGGTGATTTGATTAGCATTTCCAAAATATTAAATTCAGCATTGGTGAGTTCAAGATAAGTTCCTGCCATAGTTACATGGCGCTTGGAACAGTTGACTACAATATTATGTCGTTCAATCACGGGTCTTGTAGCTGGAATTTTTTGCGTACGTCTTAATATGGCGCGCAAACGAGCTACTAATTCACGTGGATTACATGGTTTGGCTAAGTAATCATCGGCACCGATTTCTAGACCGACAATACGATCGATATCATCCCCTCGAGCAGTCAACATTAAGACAGGAGTTTCTAAATGTTCTCTAATGGCTTTTAATACTTCAAAGCCATTTAGTTTTGGTAGCATGACATCAAGAATTATTGCATCAAAAGGTTGATTTAAAGCTTTTTTAACTCCATTATCACCATCATGCACACAAACAGTTTGAAAACCCTCAGGCTCTAGGTACTGAGCTAATAAATCAGTAAGTTCTGTATCATCATCAATCAATAGTGACGGTTTCACCTCGTGCCGGTAAATATCCAAAACGATTCATTACAATACCACCAATGGTATCATAACTTTCATCACTGAAAACCGTATTAAGCTGATCATTAAACTCTTCAATAGGCATATGAGCTTTAACAATATAGTGGCCATCTTCATGAACTTTGATGTAGGCGTCTTCATCGATATCAAATTCATCTTCAATATCGCCAATAATCTGTTCAATAATATCTTCTATGGTAACAAAACCTGAAATTTCACCATATTCATCAACAACAATCGCCATATGGTTTTTGTTAGAGCGAAATTCACTCAGTAAACTGTCTAAGCGCCTGCTCTCAGGCACAAAAGTGGCTTGGCGACAAATATCAGGCAAATCAAAAGAATCAATAATGGTGGATTGATAACGTAACAAATCTTTTGCATGGAGTATCCCAATAATTTCATCAGAATCTTCATCCAAAACAGGAAATCTTGAATGCCCCGTTTGTGTGACTGTATTTATTATGTTGTTAAATTCATCATTTCGTTTGATGCAAACCATCTGATTTTTCGGCAACATGATATCTCGGACACGCATTTTGGAGAATGAAATAGCGCCTTCTATCATTGTCAAGGTTTCAGAGCTAATTAGTGAACGAATTTGTGCGTCTCTTAATAAACTAACTAGCTCCTCTTGATTTTGTGGTTCGCCTTGTAAAAACTGCTTGAGTCGAGCAAACCACGAATGACCATCTTCTTCTTTATTCAAGTTGATTACCCTCTGCATCATAAGGATTAGCAAATCCCAGTTCGGCTAATAATTTAATTTCAATAGCTTGCATTATGATTGCATCCTCACTCTTAATATGATCATAGCCCAATAAATGCAATATTCCATGAATCACAATCAGTGCCCAGTGTGACTCCAAACTTTTATTCAATTGCTTGCTTTCGTCAACCAAAACTTCAGAACAAATAATAACATCACCTAATAAGGGGCATTCTAATTGTATCTCGGGAGGTAGTGTGCTTGGAAATGCTAATACATTGGTGGTTTTGTCTTGTTTTCGATAAGTATGATTCAGCTCAGTCATTTCTTGAGCTGTTACAATGCGAAGAGTTAACTCGGCTTCCTTTTTATAATCTCTAAGTGCCATAGAAGCCAGGCGTATTAATTCTTCTTCACTGACCGGTAGTAATTCATTAGTGGCATTTTGAACATCAATATAATAATTCATTTATTTTTTCCTGTTGATTCATGATCATAGCAATCAACAATTTTTGATACGAGTGGATGTCTCACTACTTCACGACTTGTAAAAGTATGAATGCTGATTTCCGGTAATTTGTTAAATAATCGTACTGCATGAGCCAGCCCGGAATCAATTCCTTTAGGTAAATCGACTTGAGTCATATCTCCTGTGACCACCGCTTTTGAGCCAAAGCCTATACGCGTTAGAAACATTTTCATTTGCATAATCGTAGTATTTTGTGCTTCATCCAGAATAATAAAGGCTTCATTTAAGGTACGGCCGCGCATGAAGGCTAAGGGTAGGACTTCAATAATATCTGTTTGAATCAGTTTTTGCGTTTCTTTAAAACCAATCATTTCATATAAAGCATCATAAATGGGTCTTAAATAGGGGAGTACTTTTTCGACTAAATCTCCAGGAAGAAAGCCTAGCTTTTCCCCTGC
>JACPOX010000299.1 GCA_016191305.1 Legionella longbeachae
AATTTTCCTTAAGTTGACGCCATTGAGCATTCAGGCGATATGTAAATTTCGTATTTGCGAGTCTTGACGAAGCAATCCTAAGCGATGCTTCGTTAGAAACCTGTACTGGATTACTTCACTTCGTTCGCAATGACGACAGATTTTTGTTTAATTAAATTTACATACGCCGTGAACACTTACTATAGAAAATCTAAATGATACTTTTGCATGGAAAGAACGAACGAGAAATAAAAAAATATCTTATCTGTTTAGAGATAAGGAAAACCGCCCTAATTTGGGTGAGTGATTTAATTTGAATATAATAAAAGTTGTTCGAAGAACCCCTTTAAAATTTCTTTAAATTTCAGGGCCAATTACAAACACTTAGAGCAAACCACATAAATGCTCCATAATAAACACTGATTTTGAACGCTTTAAAACAATCCGTTGGTTCCCGTTTATTAATTAATTTTTGTTGATAAATTAATATCGTCCCAGCTACAAACCAAAAGGAATAAAACCAAAGATTCGCGTGATTCATCAATGCCCAGAATAACCACAAACCATGGAGTGTACATTGAAGGAAGCCAATTATTAATCGATCATAACTGGCAAAATAAATTGCTGTAGATTTTACCCCGATACGTAAGTCATCCGCTTTATCTGTCATAGCATACATAGTGTCATAAACAAGAATCCAGGCAAAATTTATTAAAAATAATAAAAGACACTCACCATTTAGAGATACACCTGAAGCAACATATGCCATGGGTATTCCCATAGAGAAAGCTAAACCAAGAATGAATTGCGGGGCATCAAGAAATCGCTTGCAAAAGGGGTATAAGAAAGAGATAAATAAAGCAATAAATCCCAGATTAAAACAATCCCAAGGGAGTTGAGTTAATACGAACAATGCAGAGACTAGCAGGGAAAATAATAAAACCAAAGCCTCTCTCAAATCGACTTCCCCTGAAGTTAAAGGACGTAATTTAGTTCGTGTCACATGCTTATCAATATTTCGATCAGCAATATCATTAATCACACAACCCGCGGCTCGCATCAACACAGTTCCGCATAAAAATAATAGAAGTAATCGAAGTGGTGGCAATCCTTTATTAGCAAACCACAAAGCCCATGCAGTTGGAAACCAAAGTAATAAGATCCCTATAGGTTTATCAAAACGCATCAATCGCCAATATGCATTCCATTTCATAAAATAGACTCAAGTTCCGGTAACATAATTTCCGCTAAATAAAAAGATTCGCTTTGTTGAAAAGAAAATTCTGCAAGCCGTACCCAAAGGATACTTTCAACTGAATCAACGTATTTTTTCACCCAGTAAAACTCAACACATTGCTGATCTACTGGATAGGTTATCGAATGAATCCGTTGAACACTACCATTGTTAAAAATTAAATTTTTTATTGATTCATTTTTTAATCGGTCAAAAAAAATTGGGTCGAGATTATAACATTGTGTGGGAATGATGCTTCTGGCATACCAATAAGAAATGCCTTGGCTTTTCATTATAATTTCACGTTGAAATACTAACTCATCCTGAATTTTCAAAAGGTTTTTATCCCACCAGTCTGCATTGACCCATTCTTGAGAAATAAGTTCTAGATCAACTTCACCTTTGATTTTTAATAACTTATCAGTTAATGAATCACGATAATAAAGCCACTGGGCTAGTTGCTCAGAGCTTTGTGCATTTACAGCAAAAATGGAATGGAGATCGATAGGCATAAATAGAGGTTTTTTATGAGATATTAATAAGATCTTACAAAATTAAAGCATTTAGGACAAGTTATTATATTAGACCTCTTGCATAACCCCTTTATAACTCAAAATTATAAATTCCAGATTCCAGCAATCAAATTAAATCTCAACCCAAATCGTTTTCTTCTGTTCCTATATAGCGATCGGCAATAATTTTAAATAGTTTTACCATACCGATCACATTCTCATTCAAAACACGCTCACTGGACAGTTCACGATTGTTCTTTTTATCTTCGTTAGTTAGTGGATTCTTTTTTGTTTTCTTCTTTGGCAGCTCTGAATTAGGATGCAGCTTATGTATGCCTGATAGCCTGTATCTGTAAGGCTTTTAATTTCTGGATGAATATGAACACCGGATTCCTTAAATAACCTAAAGTCATGCCGCTTACCATTAGAGAAGTTAGTACAAAATTATTTCCTTCTTTTTCTTGTCTACAATAATCTGCGTTTTTAGGGTATGTCGCTTCTTTTTCCCGAATAATAGTATTTTTGTTTTTTTAGGTCGTTCAATTGGTGTTTCAGTTGCGTCAATTAGCACCACTTCATATTCAACATCACTTTTTACTAATGAAATAATAAACTTGTTTTTATTGATGGCAGGATTTTTTAAATTTAATTAATTGTTCTATCTTAGGTATGTTTTAATGATAATTAACGCTGTCACAGAACCCAATTTAATTTGAGCGAACGATGAGATGAAACTGGCTATTTCCTGTTTAAGGAGTGCAGCTTTAGTCACTCGCAAACTAGACATAACTTTAAGGCTAATCGGCTATTCTCCAAATCCAGGGACACTCCACCTCTTTTATTTTCAGAAAATATACTTTCCGTGCAATTAATAATCATTATGATATACTTTAAACATGAAATATCTTTATATGAAGGTTTTTCTAATGCCAAGTCCAAGTCATTATTATCTGCTAAGTGAAACCAGCCAGCAAAGTTACAATTCAACACCAATGAATTCCGTATCGTTAGATGTTTCAAGATTTATACAAAACAAAGCCTGTTGGCGGATGCCTTTTGGCTCATCAACCTTGAAAAAGAAAACATTGATAATCAATGACATCAAAGCGCGGAATTGGAACAACGAACAGCGCATTATTGCAGCCGAACGGTTTCAACAATTGCAAACCGAAGGCTTCAAGATTTATGCCCTTCAAAACGGTCAGTTAGAGCGCTTTGACTTAGGCCGCTTAATAGAGCCTGAATCGGCTTTTGAGGGTTCTAAGATGGAAGACAAAACCATCGCCAAGCTAGCTGTTGACCTCTTGCATCTCAGTCATGATGATCTCCTTGTCCTCAATCATCAGGAACTTGACTTGCTTATGCAAGGAAACGATCAAGATTGGTCTCAATTAGACTATTTCGAAAAGATCAATTTGCATCACAGCAACATAAGTAGCCAGTCTTTAAGCCATTTACTGCAAAAAAAAGGCCAGCAAATAAAATCTTTAAAATTTTCAGGTTGCGTCAATTTGAAAGAGGATATAACGTTCAATAACCTCGAATTAGATTCATTGGAGGAGTTCATAATCAGTGACTCGAAAGAACTTGTTTTTGTACCAGCCCTCAGCAATACGGTGAAGCTTAAAAGAAAAACGAACTTAACCACACTATCGATGGTACAGATTATTCGATCCTCACCCAATCTTAAAGTACTACGCTTGCCTGAGATTGACAACAATATAGATAGCTTATTATCCGGACTGAAACAACCGAGCAACTTAGAAGTACTTGATTTATCGAACTGCAATTTTAGCGGTGAACTACTAAATGACATTGATCTCAACAATTTAAAAACGTTGCAATTAAATGGTTCCAACATATCCATCAATTCACTTGGACACCTCCTAGCTAAAACTA
>JACPOX010000300.1 GCA_016191305.1 Legionella longbeachae
CACTTCATCATCAGGCACATGTGATAGAAACTGATAAAAAATGGATAAAGCCCCGCCTGCATTTAATGCTGTCGCGTTAACAACGGTAACTTTAAGTGTTTTATTCTTTTTCATAAGATTCATAGCTCAAAAAAATAACCTAGTAATGTGCATCACGTTGGAGAAAGCAAGGATTTTTTTATGGAGTATTTCATAATCCAGTTGTAACAAGGGGCAAGCAGAGTCAAAATTAAGAAAACAGAAAAACATTCTAATAAATTAATTACTCCTAAATAAGGTATATTTAAACCTGAAACACACCAATAGCCTAATATTACTCCTTGTTGTGATAATAAGAATTTATTTTTTAAGATTAAAAATATAATTCTCTCTATATTACATAACAAAAACCCAATACAGAACATCCCCCAAAAGATTAAATTTTTAGAATGAGCATAATTTAATATACCAACTAATCCAGGAAGCGAGGAAAACATGGTTTTTTTATTATTGTGATAATTATTAGGTTTTAAAATAGTGTTTGTATAAATTCCAATATCACCTACAGAAGGCTTTTCCATAATACTTTTCTTGAAGAAATTCCAATCGGCCTCAGGAAACGCTGTCGTCGCCATAACTGCTTCCAAGCCCACCCAGCGACCTACAAATAATTTTTTTATTTGTTGAAATTTTTGTTTATGCTGCTCTGTCGCGACGACTGCTGAGAGTTCTGATGAAGAGCGCGTGGAGACTCCTATATAATAATGAACACGAATTATATTGACTAAAATTAAAGTCAATGCTGCAAAAGTCAAATAAACAAATATTGCATTTCGATTTTGCCAGAACGATATTTTTTTAAGTGAAAAATTAGACTTAGATAAGATCGAGAAAAAGAAAGGTATCGTCCAGAAAAGGTAAATCGCTCTACTTAAGACAGATAAAGATGTAAGGGATGCTAAAAAAAAGACCCAGTAGTATCTTCGTTGCTTTAGCTTCAAATCAGAATCCCATCCTAAAAACGTAGCCATAGACAGGGGAATTATAATCACCATAATCCAACTAAATAGTGCATTTAAATGGAAAGGCAATACAATCTGAGGTCGTAAACCAGTCGTATAAATGTGACAAAAAATATTTATAATATTGGTCAACAGACCCAAGCATAAAATAATATTCCATACTAAATTATGATGTTTAATATACCATTGAGGTATATTGGGCGTATTTTGTTCTTTAGCTTTATTTTTTGTAACTAGGAAAAATAGTAAGTTCGCTAATAAAATTCCACATGCCGCAAGGCATGATACCAACAAGACGTGATCCCAGGACTCAGAGGTTGCAACACTGGATACCCAATAGCCTGTAGGCTCGACAAACATAACCCCTAAAATAAGGTGAGACATTAATTTCACCCAGAACCCAAGAAATAACATTAATTGTATATAGAAAATGACATAACTTTGGGAAAAGCAAAATGTAGAGAGCAAGATAAGCAACCAACTTATGTCAAAAGCAAAATAATAAGCCAGCGAGCCCTGATAAGCCTCCGCTCCGAACAAAGAAAAAAAGAATAATAATGCAATTAATGCAATCCCATGTTTTAAGCTAAGTATCTTTAATTGCATTTTTTGACCTTAGATAATTTTTGTATGTACATTTTTTTAAAAAATGCATTTAAAGTAATTCGATAGAGATCTTGTTTAAAAAGTTGTGTTGGATTCAGTTGAATGGTAATAGCCAAATAGCGAAGTGCAGTTTTGTAACGACCTGATTCCAAATGAGTTCTTGCAGATAATAAATAAGCTCGACTTAATATTTTATCCTTTAATCCAATCAACTTCTTATCTTTTGTAGTTGCCAATTCATTTTTCATTACCGTAATAAATTCATCAGCTGTTTCTGGGGCTGTTTTATTAGCAGACAGAGCCTCTGGATGTACCCGGGAATATCCTAGTACTTTGGGTATGTATTTAAAATTTCCTAATTTTGCTAAACGCAATTGGTAAGCATAATCAGGCATTAAGAGATAGGCGCTATCCCATCCGCCTAATTGATTAAATGCTGTTTTTAAGAAAAATGAACCTACCCCAATTCTACATTTTGCATGAGCAATTAAATCGTAGTAATCATATTCTGGAGCTTTATACTGGCGCAGAATTTTCGATTGACTATTCATAACAAGATTATCTGGATAAGTTAAAACAATACCAGGATTTTCTAAAAAAGTATTTACAGTAGTACTCACTGCATCTTTGGTTAGACAGTCATCCGCACTTAAATAACCGATGATTTCGCCCCTACTTAATTGCCAACCCCTATTAAGTGTAGCTGCCTGTCCCATATTCGGGTGAGAATCAAAATAAAACGTTCCTTCATATTTTTTTAAAAATTCTGCAGTATTATCTGTAGAACCATCATTTAATACGATCAGTTCTATATTGGGGTAATCTTGAGCCAAAATACTTTCTATAGCCTCTTGCAGATAGGGTATAGCGTTGTAGGCAGGAATAACAATAGATACCAAAGGCTGGGATTTAACAAACATCATCTTCCTTTTATATATTTATTGGGCAGATTATATAATATTAGAACCAGGATTTATAGTACAACTTTTCCTCATATATTTTAAAAAACTTCATATTGCCGTGTGCCTGAAAGAAAATAGTGTAAATGACTCACTGGCCAATCACATTCAAAATGTCTCCGATTAAATACCTGTCCCGAAGTATAATTAAGATATTGATCAGAACTAAAATTAAAACGATATAAGTCTTGAATCATTTGCAGAGCTTGCTTTGAAATATCGGTATACTTGCCATAAGGCCAGGCAAAGTAAGCACATTCATGCTGCAGCATGTCTTCGATTTTAATTTTACATTCTTTAATTTGCCGCTCTAGAAAATTTAAATCATCACTAAATAA
>JACPOX010000301.1 GCA_016191305.1 Legionella longbeachae
GGAGAGTTTACTCATGTAATCGTTGCAGAAGTTCTTAGTACTAAACCTCATCCTGACGCAGATAAATTAACTTTATGTGAGGTGAATGCAAATATTGATAGACCTCTGAAAATTGTATGTGGTGCAAGAAATGTAAGATCAGGGCTAAAAGTAGCACTAGCAATGGTAGGAGCACGTTTACCAGGTGGCTTTAACATCAAAGAATCTAAATTACGTGGTGAACTATCACAGGGAATGCTTTGTTCTGTGAGTGAATTGGGAATGGCAGAGCAATCAGAAGGGATTATGGAGTTAGAAAATGATGCACCAGTAGGGATGGATCTAAGGGAGTATTTAACACTTGATGATCATATTTTTGATATCGATTTAACTCCAAACCGCGCTGATTGTTTTAGTGTTTTGGGTATAGCTCGTGAAATTGCTGTATTGAATCAATTGCCTTTAATAGAAGAACCCACTGTTGCAGTGACTCCAAGCATTGATGATGTATTAACAATTAATTTAAGAAATCCAGAAGCGTGTCCTCGTTATTGTGGACGAATAATTCGCAACATAAATTCAGAAAGATGTACACCTTTATGGATGACAGAACGTTTACGTCGAAGTGGTATTAGATCATTACATCCTGTTGTGGATGTAATGAATTATGTGATGCTCGAATTGGGTCAGCCCATGCATGCCTTTGATTTAGCCACAATCAAGGGAGAAATTAATGTAAGATTTAGTAATAATCAAGAGCAATTAGAATTGCTTGATGGTCAAGAATTAAACTTAAATGAGAAAGTTTTGGTTATTGCTGATGACGAAAAACCTCTAGCAATGGCTGGTATTATGGGCGGTGCTGCTAGTGCTGTACAAGTACATACACAAGATATATTTTTAGAAAGTGCCTTTTTCAATCCCATAATCATTGCAGGAGTAGCACGAAAGTTTGGTTTATTTAGTGATTCTTCACAACGTTATGAACGTGGTGTAGATCCAGAATTACAAATAAAAGCTCTTGAAAGAGCTACAGCATTAATATTATCGATTGTTGGCGGTGAAGCTGGTCCAGTTATTGAGGTATCGGAGCAAAAGCAACTACCAAAAACAGTTCGTATTGCTTTTGATACAGATAAAGTTAAGAAATTGACTGGACTCAGTATTTCGCAAGGCGAAATGAAAAGTTTATTGAAAGGACTAGGTGTTGTTGTTGAACGAGAACGGGATAATTTTTTTGATGTGCTTATTCCTTCGCATCGTTTTGATATTCAATTAGATGTTGATTTAGTTGAAGAAATCATCCGTCTATATGGATACGACAATTTGCATGCCCAACCTTCCTATACTTTGGTGCAACCAGGTAAAACATGTGCTAATGAAGAAATTGCATCGCTACTCTCACATTGGTTTAGTAGCCGAGGTTATCATGAAACCATCAGTTATAGTTTTGTTGATCCTCAATTACAAACAGAGCTTTATCCACATAAAGAATTTATGCAATTGCTTAATCCCATATCCTCTGAACTATCGCAAATGCGAGTAGGAATGTGGCCTGGATTAATCGCATCAATGATCTATAATATCCATCGACAGCAAAATGCGATTAAGTTTTTTGAAACTGGTGTAGTTTTTGAGGTAAATAAGGGTCAATTAATTGAACGTCCATGTATTGCTGGGTTAATGACCGGAGAACAGGGTAGTGTTAATTGGAGCGAGCCCGCTCGAATGTTTGATTTTTTTGATTTAAAAGGTGATCTACAATCTTTATTTGCTTTATTAAAATTAAAACAGGTTGAGTTTATAACTGCCTCATGTGATGCCCTCCATCCAGGTCAATCTGCTCAAATTAAAATTAATGGGATTCCTGCTGGGTGGATGGGTGTACTGCATCCTCGGTTGGCCGATGCATTGGATTTACATCATGATGTCTTGCTATTTGAAATACATTTAGAAGCATTAACTAATCGAGTTTCACCTCGCTATAAGTCAATTTCAAAATATCCGCAAATACGTAGGGATTTGTCATTCTTAGTAGATGCTGATATTAGTGTTATGGAAATAGAATTGACAGTTAGATCTACAGTGAAAGAAAATTGGCTAAAGTCTTTTGATGTATTTGATTTATATAAAGGAGAAGGGATTCCTCTCGGTAAAAAAAGCTTAGCGATTGCCCTAATTTTACAAGATGAAAACCGAACTTTAGTGGATACGGAGATAAATTCTTTAATTGGTGCTATAATCAATACGTTAGAAAATAAATTTTCAATCATATTGAGGGAATAATCGTGAATGCACTGAGCAAAGCAATAATGGCAGAAACCTTGAGTGATGAATTAAAATTATCCAAGCCTGCCTCAAAGGAAATGGTCGAGAACTTTTTTGAAGAATTAAGACATGCTCTTGAGCATGGGCATCATGTAAAATTATCCGGTTTTGGTAATTTTACTTTAAGGGATAAGCCACAAAGGCCAGGTAGGAACCCAAAGACAGGTAAAGAAATTCCTGTGTCCGCTAGGAGAGTGGTGACATTTAAACCTGGTTTAAAATTAAAAACTAAAATTGAATCTATAGGAAAGTAATTCATTGACCTATTATACGAAACATGTTTTATTATGCACCAACCAAAAGGCTGTCGGCAAAAAATGCTGTGCTGATTCTGGTGGTGAAGAGTATTTTGACTATATGAAATCACGGCTCTTGGAGCTGGAACTGCATGGTCAAGGGAAAATCCGTGTGAGTAAATCGGGTTGCCTTGGACGTTGTAGTTCTGGCCCATGTATTGTGATTTATCCTGAAGGTGTATGGTATACGTACTCTTCTTTTGCGGATATTGATAAAATTATAGAGTCTCATTTAATTTCTGGTGAAATCGCACAGCAGTTATTAATTGATAAAGAATAAAAGTGTAGATAAAGCTACTTGAATAAAAATTATTCTGTATTATTATGGAGAGTTTGTTCTGTATCTTTTCCGAATGAGTTTAGATTTTCATGAAACTCGTTCGAAAAAGGTATAATATTATGGATTTAATGAATTGTTTGTAAATTTTTATCCTTTTTACTTGTAGGATGTTTCTGTTTTGGTTAAAATCGCCCGTCCATGATAGAAGATTACTAATTTAGGCGGTTCGGAGTTCGTTTAATGAAGACATTTAGTGCCAAAAGCCATGAAGTCAAACGTGACTGGTTAGAGGTTGATGCCAGCGAAAAAGTTTTAGGTCGCTTAGCAACTGAAATTGCTCGCCGTTTGCGTGGCAAGCATAAAGCTGAGTATACCCCCCATGTTGATACCGGTGATTACATCATTGTTACAAATGCGGAAAAAGTTGTTGTGACTGGTCGTAAGTTTAAAAACAAGATGTACTATCGTCAC
>JACPOX010000257.1 GCA_016191305.1 Legionella longbeachae
GACAAGTGATCTCCCACCGAGCTTGGTTTTGATCACTTGTTAATAAATAAAAATCAACGCGAATTGGTAACATGGCGAATTATTTGAGTAAGTAAAGGGACAGGTCTGCCGGTGGCATTACGGTTTTTACCAAATATCCAAGCGGTACCTGCTATATCTAAATGTGCCCAACGATATTTTTCCGTAAAACGAGACAAAAAACATGCTGCAGTAGTGCTGCTTGCCGTACGATCAAAATTGGCATTTATCATATCGGCGAGAGGACTATCAAGAGCATCTTGGTAATCATCATCTAAAGGCATACGCCAAACACGATCATTACTTTCTTTGGCTGCTTCCTCGATGAGTTGTGCTAATTCTTCATCTTGAGTCATAAAACCCGATGCTACAGTACCAAGAGCCACAATAATTCCACCAGTCAGTGTGGCAACATCAATAACAAATTTAGGGTTATAACGTTCGGCATAGGTGAGTGCATCAGCCAATACCAGACGACCTTCAGCATCAGTATTGATAATTTCAACAGTTTGACCTGACATACTGGTGACAATATCTCCAGATTTGACCGCCGTGCCGCTCACCATATTTTCAGCACTGGCAATTAAACCAATAACATTAATAGGTAGCTTCAACAAAGCACAAGCTTTTAAAGTACCCAGAACACTAGCTGCTCCCGACATATCATATTTCATTTCATCCATAGCATTGGCTGGTTTGATAGATAAACCTCCAGAATCAAAAGTAATTCCTTTACCAACCAGAACTATTGGAGGAGTGTCTTCAATGACACCTTTGTAATGGATGTCTATAAGCCTCGGCGGTTGTGCTGAACCTTGAGCTACCGCCAATAAGGTTTCCATCCCCATTTGACGCATTTCTTCTGGTCCCATCACTTTACAACTGATCTGTTGTCCAAATTCTTTGGCCAACTGCATTGCCTGTTCACCCAGTTAAGTAGGTGTAAAAATATTCGCTGGCATGTTTGCAAGATGCCGAGTTAATTTTACACCAGCTGCAATTGCTTGACCTGATTCTATACCGTGTTCATTAGCATTCGGTAAATAAAAAGTAATGCTTTCTAATGTATGCGGGTTTGCTTTTTTCTTTTTAAAGTCAAGTAGTTGATATTTTTGGTTATCGATTTGGATAATCATTTGTTCGAGCTGCAGATTAGCAGAATATTCTGGAATTTGAGGCAGGCACATAGTTGCAGATCGAATCCGTTGTTTGATTAATAAGTCGGTAACATGAATCATTCTTTTTTTGAGTTGAGCAGGATTAAATTTAGTTTTTTCGCCGCATTGAATCACTAATATACTATTCCCGTGGATGTCATGATGCCATACGGCATCACCAGCTTCAGTAGTTTTTTTGAATAATTTAGTGATAAGACCATGATATTCATTATCAATCGTTAAAGCAAAATCAGATAATTCAGTATCAGAAAACTCTCCAAGAACAAGACATTCATTTAGGGAAGCTGAGGGGTGTTGCGTTAATCCATAATTCATTTTTATGATCCTAATGTACGGGGCTTGAGTGAAATGAAGCCTCTATGTATGGTGTAGTGTACACAAACAACCTTTAGTTTTAAACTGGAATTTTACAGTCTTCTAGTGGTTTTGAAGGTAAAACAATCTGAATATTAATACCTTTTATAGTTCGACTTTTTTGTGCTTTTTCAAGATATTCAATAAGAGGAACATCAACTACCTTACCATACTCTGACGAGGCTTCTCTAAAATACAATGTACCTTTATCCCAAATCGCTAAACCCAAGTGAGAAATATTTAGTGCGGTACCAATTTCTTTGCGAAGATCCCAGTTGGGCCTTACTATTTCAATAATTGCGCCATTAGGAATTTGTTTAAAAAGGTACATATTGGGTTTATTTGCTTGCAAAAACAGTGCAGTAAATGGAAGATAAGGAACTTTTTCAGAAGCGACCTTCAATCGAGCCCCTTTGCCTTTTAACTCAGCCAATCGCTTTTCTTCTTGGAGTTTACCAGCATTTTCCAGCCTAATTGTTTCACTAGTTTTAAATGCATACCAATCGGGTTTATTAATGACTGCATCAGCTATTTGAGCAACGGATTGATTACTTTTGTTTTTGATGGTCAGTGTTATATCTTTAAGGATTCCATGTTTTTGATTATTTTGATTCCAGTCTAAACCGGTAAAATGATTGCGATGCACATAAGAGACAATCCCGTTTTGATAGCGTAGGTTTTTTATGCATTGCTGAAATGATGCAACAGAATTTGCCAAAGCTAAAGATAAAACTGTATTGACATAAGTATCGCAATCAAATGCATCTACTCGGTATAGTGGAAATTGGTCGTATCGCGCTTTTGAGCCTTCTCCTAACGAGCCAAGAATGTAAGGTATCCCTAAAAATTGTTTGCTAATCCAATCTATTCTTTCTGACATTGAATTATTCGGCATGGAGTTAAGTCTATGATATAGTTCTTCTATTGAAGAGTTTGCTTGTTTTTCAGTAGTGTCTGCGTCAAGAGCAAAACCTTCCAAGGAAAGAAAAAAACAGGTTATAAAGATTAAAAATTTTAAGGGAGTAGTTGTGAGATTCATCAGCTTTTTCTGTTTAAAACTATATAGTGATTCTATCTTAACCTTTTCCCTGCTATGGGGGCAAGAATGCTCAATATAATTTGGCTCGGAATGATAGTGCTTTCAGTAATTGTTGGGGTTATTGAAGGGCGAATTGATGAAGTTGTACGTGCGGTTACAGATTCTGCAAAACTTGGTTTTGAACTTGCTCTTGGTTTAACAGGCATTATGTGTTTATGGCTGGGTATTATGTCTATCGCAACGGAATCAGGTTTAGTGACCTTGCTGGGAAAATTGCTTAGACCAATTTTAAGACGACTCTTTCCTGATATTCCTACGGAACATCCAGCGATGGGAGCAATTACTATGAACATTGCTGCGAATATGTTGGGACTTGCTAATGCAGCAACTCCCTTTGGTTTACAAGCGATGAAGGAATTGCAGACACTTAATGAACATACAAAAACGGCAACTAACTCCATGTGTACATTTCTTGCTATTAATACTTCCAGTGTCCAATTAATTCCTGCCACTGCGATTGCATATTTAGCCGCGAATGGTGCTATTAATCCTAGTAGTATTGTAGTTAGTTCTTTAATTGCAACAATAATTTCTACTGTTGTTGCCATCATTTCTGTAAAACAGCTAGCTAAATTGCCTATTTTTCGTATTGGAAGGGTAAACAGTTTATGAGTGGATTCGCCAATCAATTATCTAATTGGATGCTTTTGATTTTTATTGTAGGCATTCCTTTATATGCAGTAGCAGTAAAAAAAATTAATGTATTTGACGCTTTTATTATCGGTGCTAAACAAGGTTTTGACACCATTTTAAATATTGTTCCTTATCTTATTGCTATGATGGTTGCTATTGGCATGTTGCGTGCCTCGGGATTTTTTAGCTTAATGGCAAAACTTCTCGCCCCTTTGTTGGCTCTGATTGGCATGCCCCCAGAAGTATTGCCTTTAGCCTTAGTCCGTCCTTTTTCAGGAAGTGCTTCTACTGGAATTATGGCAGAGTTGATTCATCAGTATGGCGGAAACTCTCTTATTGCTAAGATAGCGGCAACTATGATGGGAAGTACTGAAACAACGTTTTATGTGATTGCAGTTTATTTTGGCTCTATAGGTATTAGGAGAACACGGCATGCCATTCCAGCCGGCTTATTGGCAGATTTTGCAGGGATTGTTGCGTCTGTGATTGTTTGTCGCTATTTATTTGGATGATCTTTTATTGCTCTTCAAAAAAGACTACAACCACTTCTTGGACGTTCTAAATTTAATTCATTCTCAATTAAATTGTCATCTATTGCTTGAAAATATAAATCCTTTAATCGAGTAGCTTGATCAAATTGTTCTCTGTATAAATTCAATTCTTGTATATTATTTTGACTTGGGGTATCAATGCATTGCATCAAAGCTTTTGCGGCAGGGATTCTATCCATATCAGAACCTTCTTTTCTTTTGATCTCAATATATATATTAATTTCATGTTTTAGCTTTGTTTTTCTTTCATTTTTAAGAGTTGATTCGTTTTTATCTATTTTATAAGTTCTCATTTCTTGTAACAGATCCTCCATACGAGAAGAGAACTCTGATCTATCGATGGAAAAATCCATAAGATAACTATGTAATAATTCCATAGTCTTATTGAAGTTCGTATGCACGGTTTGGCTTTATGTGTTCTAGCGACTGAACTTTTTTTATTAAAGAGTTTTTATCATGGGAAATATATTCTGGATCTACTATTTACGTTATTATTATAGACCATCTTTACACGCGCTACAGTTTATTGTTCATTTTTTCGAATACTTAATCAATCGTCATTGCGGAAAAATGTTTTATTTTGAATTGACTACCATCACCCTAGTTTAATAGATTTTTTAGCCTTACTTTTAGTGGCGTAAGTTGCTTCTTCAATCAATTTTAAACGCGCAAATACATCACGTGTTTTCGCTTTAAATTTACTCATTTCTCGAGCAGGGACGGGAGATGCTGTAGGTAGGTATGTTGTTGTGGGATTTCGTGGTTGATTATGAACATGCAACTCATAATGACAATGAGGGCCTGTAGCGAGACCTGTCTGACCTACATAGCCAATCACTTGGCCTCGTTTTACTCTGCTGCCTTTTGATAAACCCTTTTGAAATTTAAGCATGTGCCCATACACAGTACTGTATGTTTTGTCATGTTTAATTTCAATCATATTACCGTAACCATTATGTCTGCCAATCGTCGTAATGACGCCATCACCAGTTGATTCAATTGGAGTGCCAATTGGGGCAGCCAGATCGATACCTTTATGGGCTCGTTTATACTGTAAGATGGGATGATATCTTGAAGATGAAAAGGTAGAGCTAATATGGCTGAATTTGATTGGGTAGCGTGAAAATGCCTTTTTAAAGCTTTCGCCTTTTGGAGTATAATAATCACGATGACCACTTGCACTGATATGGCGGATAGCTTGAGCTGTTTTACCTTGGTTTGTGTAACTGACGGCCACGATATCGCCAATACCTACCATTTTGTCTTCGACATACAAGCTCTCATAAGCAATAGAAAAGCGATCTCCACCACGAACGGCGCGAGAGAAATCAATGTCCTTTCGCAAAATTGTTGTCATTTGTTGAATTAATTTTCTGGGAATACCTAAATTCTGGGCAGTAGCAAATAAAGAGCCTTTGACTGTACCAGTAATATAGCGCTCTTGGCTGTTTACTTTTTTGGAATCTACTTTTGTTTTATAAACAGTTCCGTCTCTATAAACAGTTAGCGTTTGTATGTAATCTATCGGAATAATTAATTTTTCTAATTTATTTTTGTTAATTAAAAATTTTAATTCCTGACTGGGTTTTATTGCAGTAAGTGCTCTTGCATGAGGATTTTTTTGCATAACCAAATGCAAATTTTGTGCACTTAAACCAAGACGTTTAAATATGGTAGCCATTGAGTCGCCAGATTTTGGTCTAATTGTTTGCCATTCATTATCCTTAACAACCGTTTTTACTGGTTTAACTGCTTCGACTACATTTTCTACTACACTTTTTGCTGCTTGTTCAATAATTTGAAGCTCGCTTTTTTGTGCAATCTGAGTTTGATCATCATCTTGATTCGCATCATCTGGAAAGTCATCTTCTTGATAGTCTTCAGATTGATCTGCTTCCAAACCTGGTAAAGTAATAGATTGTGATGTCAGTTGCTTGGGTATATTGTGTGAAAATTTGTTTACAAGAAAATAGGGTAATGAAAAAGCAATAGCTAAGGCAAAACCCATTAACACCTTAGACGGCTTAGATTTTTTATTTTTATTCGATCTGTTTTTTTCGATATAAATATAAGGTTTTTTATCCATTGTTTGCCTATACTTTGCCATCCAGAAGCACGCTAACGCTTGCATTTATTAAAATTAGGGTGACAAATTTTCTTAAATCACCTATTAGGTATGGCAGGAAATTGCCAACCGGGCTAAGATACTCGGTGTGAGAAGATAGGTCAATCATTTATAAAGGTTTTGATGTCATGATAGTTGAAGATTCAGTGTGTTCCGAATTAATAAGAGGCTGTGAGGAAGTGCTTCCGCAGCATGAATTAGAAAAAAAATTACAAAAGGGAACTATTTTAAAAATAAAAGCTGGTTTTGATCCAACTGCACCTGATTTGCATTTAGGGCATACCGTATTACTTAATAAGTTAAGACAATTTCAACAATATGGTCATGAGGTCATTTTTTTAATTGGTGATTTTACTGCAATGATTGGTGATCCGACTGGAAAAAATGTAACCCGTTTGCCTTTAAGCCAGGAAACCGTTCTTGAAAATGCAAAAACTTATCAAGAACAGGTTTTTAAAATTTTGGATCCGCTTAAAACAAGAGTAGCTTTTAACTCTCAATGGCTTAGTCAATTTAGTGCTGTAGACTTAATCCGTTTGGCTGCTACCCATACTGTTGCACGGATGTTGGAGCGTGATGACTTTAATAAGCGATATACTTCTGGACAACCGATTGCTATCCATGAGTTTTTATATCCATTATTGCAAGGCTATGATTCAGTAGCACTTAAAGCGGATGTAGAGTTAGGCGGTATTGATCAGAAATTTAACTTACTAATGGGACGTGAACTACAAAAACATTATGGTCTTGAGCCCCAGGTTGTAATGATGACTCCAATAATTGAAGGATTAGACGGAGTGAAAAAAATGTCCAAATCACTGGATAATTATATAGGTATTAATGAGTCTGCAGCAGATATGTTTGGAAAAATCATGTCTACATCCGATGCGTTAATGTGGCGCTACATTGATTTACTAAGTTTTAAAACAGGGACTGAAATACAAGTATTAAAGAATTCAGTGGCGCAAGGGGCAAATCCGCGAGACATTAAAATAGATTTTGCTAAAGAAATAGTGGCCCGC
>JACPOX010000258.1 GCA_016191305.1 Legionella longbeachae
ATCTTCTGAATTATCCAGGCACTTAAGAATAACAAGTAAATATCGACATTGCATTGCTCTATCAGGATGATCTTTACTAAGTGCTTTTAATGCTTTTATCAATTTTCTTGGATCCAAACCATAACTTTTAAGTTCTGTATCAATACTCTCCCTTATGAATTTTGCTAGTAAATCATAATCAACATACGTATAACCCATATCTGCTCTCCTTAACACCATGAATAGGATCATACTACGGTTAGTCACAATCTAAAGTTTGAGTATCATCAATTTCTATCGTCCTACTGTGTTTCTTTACGAAAATACTTGATGGATACCTGTGCTTTTTTAATAAAACACAGCAGATCAACAGAATTTTCTACACTCAAACTTCCATTTGCGGCCGCGCAGTATAGTAAAATTGAATTCACTGACACGCAGTGTAAACTAATTCATAAATACAGTCATGTATTTGGATTGGGACAAAGATAGCTTTTCATCAAGTTTGTCTCATTTTTACATTAGACTTCTTTCCATAGCCCAAGTAATGAGACAAAGTCGTACAAAAAATGGCTAAGAAGCATAGCATGTTGAAAATAATTTTTATGCGAGATTGGCCCTCACGGAGGGTTTGGAATGGAGTCTATTGCACCGAGTAACAAAGGCGATTTCATTAATGTAAGCAAAAATTCCTCACATTGCTTTATTTGAGATAAACTGACAAATTCATTGGCACGATGTGCTTGTTCAATACTACCTGGACCACAGATTAAAGTAGATATTTTTGCTTGTTGGAACATCCCTGCTTCAGTTGCATAAGCTACTTTTGACAAACTTTTTTCAGAAAATAATGCTTGGACTGCCAGAACAAATGGATCAGTTTTTGGTGTATCCAATCCAGGGGCATTAGCAATCATATCCAGAAAAATTTCTGCACTTAATTGCTCCTTTTGCATCGCGGGTAGCAATTCATTCTTAACAAACAGGTTAATTTTGTTATGTATGTCGCTGTCCTTGTCAGAAGCTAAGTTACGAAACTCAAAAATAAATTCACATAAACTAGGGATCGTATTATAGGAATTTCCACCTTTAATAAGATTAGTTGCTAATGTAGTATAAGGAACATCATAGTCATCATCCTTCATTCCTATTGTTTTATAATGATCAGCAAGTTGTCGAAGAAAGGCTATAAATGTAGCTGCATGTTCGATTGCATTGCAACCTTGGTCGGTTAAAGATGAATGAGCAGCGACTCCATGAATCTGACAGCGATAAGAACGTTTCCCTTTATGGCCTATAACAGGCCTCATCAAAGTGGGCTCGCCAACAATACAAACTTTAGGGTGATAATGGAGTTGATTTATTTTCTCAATTAAATAAGGAGCTCCTAGACAGCCTATTTCTTCATCATAAGAAAAGGCAAAATGGATAGGAAATGATAATTTAAGGGCTTTAAACTTTGGTACAAGGCTCATGACGACAGCAAGAAAACCTTTCATATCACAAGCACCACGCCCAAACACATTATCCTCTATTAACGTGGCAACAAAGGGATCGCTATCCCATTGCTGGCCATCGACTGGTACAACATCCGTATGTCCTGATAAAATGATTCCTCCCTGCAAACTTCCATTGCTAGCAGGAATTGACGCCAAAAGATTCGCTTTGGATTCTGCTGGTGCATTAATGATATCAACTTCTATGCCTTGGTCATTAAATTCATTGGCTAAAAAGTCGATCATCGATAAGTTCGAATTTCTCGAGGTAGTATCAAAAGAAATCAATTGTTTTAACCACTTTAAGCTTGTCATGCAAATATCCTATATCATTGAGTGCAAGGTAGTCGTCTTTCAAAGAGAAAATTATACTCTTTTTTATTGATTTTAATGAAATTTAATTGCTTTTTTTTCCTCTCTTAAGTTAATTTACCCAATTTGTCCTACTTAGGATGTAAGCCATGCAAAAATCTATCTGTGCCCTTTTTCTTGTTCTAAGCTGTCTAAATACTCATGCTCAAATCAGTCAGCCTAAATTGATTATCCAATTGGTAATTGATCAATTGCGTGGCGATTTAATTCATAAACACCAACAACAATTTGGTAAAGAAGGGTTTAACTATTTACTAAATTATGGCATTGATTATCACAATACTCATCATCCACATGCAAATACAACTACTTGCGCAGGGCATGCCACTGTGGCAACAGGAAGCTATCCGGCATTGCATGGTATAATTAACAATGAATGGTATGACAGAAAGTCTCAGCAAATGGTCTATTGTATGGAAGATTTAAAAACCAATATACTGCATACAAACCATACTCGTACTATTATTCCTGGACGTTCTCCTCAAAATTTATATGCCTCGACTTTAAGCGATGAAATCATGCTTTCTCAAAAAGGGCGCGCCTATAGCGTATCATTAAAAGATCGCTCAGCAATTACCCTTGCAGGTCACGCGGGTAAAGCATTTTGGTTTGATACAACGAATGGGGGGTTTATTACAAGTGATTATTACTATAGTAAATACCCTCAATGGGTCAAAAAGTGGAATAAAAAATATCATCCACAAGATTTTGACTGGAATCTTGGTCGTCCTAAAGCCGAATACCAAAATGCCAATTCACCAGCATTTCATCATGAGAATGAGCTTTTTGGACAAACATTCCCCCATCATGTAAATCAATATCCAAATCCAGAATATTTTAAAGCACTCTCCAGCACCCCAAAAGCAGATCAGTTAACCGCACACTTTGCAGAACAACTTTTAATTGAGGAACATTTAGGTCAAAACCCTGATAAAACTGATTACTTGGCGATTAGTTTCTCTGCAGTTGATGTAATTGGCCATCGATTTGGTCCTAACAGTCTAGAAGCTGAAGATAATTTATTAGAGCTGGACAAAACTTTGGAGCATCTCTTTACCACCATTGACAATGAGGTCGGTCTAGATAATACCTTGATTATACTTACAGCAGATCATGGCGTAAATGATGGTCCAACCTATCTTAAAGAATATCAAATAAAGGAAATCAAACCTATTGATATTCCTAAAATGGAAGAATACATTCGTACTGTATTAAAAAAACAATTTAAGCTTCCTCCACAAACACTGATGTCCATTACTCCACCATTTATCTATCTAAATCACCAAGTGATACATCAACAAAAATGCAAATTGGATGAAGTGAAGCATTCGCTTGCTCAAGCATTAACTTTAAAACCTGGAGTATTTAAAGCTTATGCTTTGCCAATTACGCACATTGAAAAAGATTGGTTGAGTTCTAAAGTCAATAAAATGTACTATCCCTATCGTTCAGGAGATATCTATCTAATCCAGCCACCTAATCAATCAAATAGTGCTGCAAGCAAAGACAGAGTTGCTCATGGTAGTCCTTGGCAATATGACAGTTATGTTCCCTTATTATTTACACATCCAAATTTTAATGCTCAACGCATTTTTCGCCCTGTCTATACGACAGATATTGCCTCTACTTTATCAGCATTACTTATGATTAAAACTCCGTCTGCATCAGTTGGACAACCATTAAATGAAGTAATAGAGGTTTTTAATTAATGATTAATTAACAAGTATTATAAGAGAGGGTTCTTTGGGGAGATCCCATACACAGCATTTATTATAAAGCATACAGTGAATTAAAGATTGAATTTCAGACAAAAAAGCTTTAGTATTTGCCGAAATTTTTAACGAAATCATCATGAACAAACAAGCGATAATTATCGGGATTTCAGGCCCTTCTGCATCAGGTAAAAGTCTTTTAGCTAATACAATTGTTAATGAGTTAGGCTCAGAACAAGTAGTAGTTATTTCCGAAGATGCCTACTACAAAGACAATGGCCATTTACCTTTCAGTGAAAGGGAAAAAATAAATTATGATCATCCCGATTCTTTTGATCACTTATTACTATGCGAACACTTACGTCAATTAAGAGAAGGTCAATCGGTTGAAATTCCAATCTATTCACATTCCAAGCATATGCGTTTATCCGAAACAAGAACGGTTGGACAGCATGCTATTATTATCCTTGAAGGAATATTGCTCTTTAGCGATAAAGAGTTACGGGAAATAATGGATATCCGAATTTTTATGTCTACTCCTCTGGACGTATGCCTCACTAGACGTTTAAAAAGAGATGTTGTAGAACGGCATAGAACCTTTGAATCTGTGGTTCATCAATATGAAACAACTGTACGCCCCATGTATTTACAGTTCATTGAACCATCCAGTCGCTACGCCGATATCATTGTTCCGCGTGGCGGAGAAAACAGGATTGCTATTGAAATGATTCAAGCAAAAATGCGTGAATTATTAGCATCACACACTAATTAATTTAGGAGAAAATAGTGGGATTTCTAGCTGGTAAAAAAGCACTCATTATTGGTCTAGCAAGCAATAGATCCATTGCTTACGGTATTGCCAAGGCATTTTATGAACAGGGCGCAGAATTAGCCTTCACTTATCAAAATGAGCGTCTGAAAGAACGTGTAGAAACAATGGCCGCGGAATTTAATTCGACACTAACTTTTCCCTGTGATGTAGCCCATGATGATGAGATTAATTCCCTTTTTTCCAATCTCGGCAAGCACTGGAATAAATTGGACATCTTGATTCATTCTGTTGCATATGCTCCAGCAGACCAAATCAGTGGTGACTTTGTAGAATCATGTACTCGAGAAGGATTTAAAATCGCTCATGATATCAGCGCCTACAGTCTGATTGGCCTTGCTCAAGCAGCCTTACCTATGATGAAAGAAACTCAAGGTTCTCTTTTAACCCTAAGTTATTATGGTGCTGAGAAAGCAGTACCCAATTATAATGTCATGGGTGTAGCTAAAGCGAGTTTAGAAGCTTCTGTACGCTATCTGGCAGCAAGCCTTGGTCCTAAAGGAATACGGGTTAATGCTATATCCGCAGGACCAATCAAAACGCTAGCTGCGGCTGGTATCAAAGACTTTCGTAAAATTCAAAATGCCTATGCCAGTATTACTCCCTTACAACGAAATGTCACTACCGAAGAAGTGGGTAATACTGCAGCATTTCTTTGTTCTAATATGGCATCAGGAATTACCGGTGAAGTAGTGCACGTAGATGCAGGTTATCATGCGGTATCAACTATGAGTGATATTGGTTAATTTAATATCACATCGTATGTAGGTGGGCCTCTGGCCCAACCTAAACATCCTTGTTGGGCCAGGGGCCCGACCTACAAATACAATCTCTTCTGTAAACTACTTACTTTGCTTTGCTTTATTTTCAATTTCAGTATCAACTGGACTTAAGTTATTTTCTTGAAAATCTTTTTTCTCTTGGGTATCAGTCGCCCCAATCTGGGTATTAAGAGTACGAGCAAGCTCAGCTGCAGTATCTACAGGATCATAAGTATTTTCTAATTCATCCAGAACTATATCTTTTTTGTTTTTATTTTCTTCATGTGATTTTTGTGATTCTTGATAAATTTTATCCCATTTGGATGATGGATTAGACATATTAAATCCCCAAAATTTACTTAACTTAATTATAGCTCATCAACAAAATTTATTTTCCTTTTTTCAGATCACCATTTAATTGCTCAAAAATAAGCAAATAATAAATCTTTTTAATACAAATAATTACGTTTTTGTTTAAGAAAAATACATATAGTTTAATATTTTCTTAACATTCTTATGATAAAACTATAAGAATAACTCGAAAAAAGATTAGTAGAAAATATTTAGGTGATATGTTATGCATAACGTAAAAATTGGCGATATAAAACACTCCATTTTTGGAAAACAGCCAATTACCCATCTTTTATTTAAAGAATATGCATTTAATTTAAACCAACTTGAATCAGAATTATCAACACTCTATAAACTCTTTATTTCCAACAAACATAAACTCAAAAAAAACAGTGACCTAGCTTATTATCTGCGTTATTTGATTGAGACTATGATCTACTATTATCAATGTGATCCTGTTCACGACAAATTAAACGAACTCATAAAAAAAAGAGAAGCGATCGATACTTTCTTTGGAGAAATGATTTCTCACGATAAAAAGGAAAAAAAAGAAAAAACTTTTTCTTCTTTTTTATTCGATGGTATGAAGAATACCACCTTAGATTATCTCTCTTCTTTGACTACTCTTGCCAAGACAAAAGAACATATTAGCACCCTAAATGCAAATCGAATTTATTGGATTTATTGTCGGAATTTAGCGATCCACGCCATTAACCACATTAAGGACAGTAACATCCCGGATTTCATCAAGCAAGTCAACAACCATATAGGATATCAATTCAATCCTGACACATTCATACAAGTATTGAATAAACCAAAACAAGTTTTGTACCTATTAAGTGTTGGCATCTATGCCCTTCGTTTTATGATTAACCTCATAACAATGACTAAACATATTATTCTTGCTTCACTCAATGAAAAATTGTCCACCCAAAGCATCGTAGAAAATGAAATAGAAAAACGAGGCTTTCAGATGCTCAATGACTGTACTTTTGGCACTGTCAATTTATTAACGAATTATAATCAATTATTTAATATTTCATCAAAATCTGCTTTACAGATAAATGTGGTATTCGCTTACTTTGCAATTGCCTTATTGGTTGCTCAATGGTCTGTTGAAGCGGTAAAACATGAAAGGCGCGTCTCTGAATTAAAGGGACAACTTACATCTGGAGATCCTATTCTAAGCGATCTAGAACGTAAGGTCATTGAACGCCAAGTGGACATCCTAGAGGATGAATGGGAAGTGCAATGTTCCTATTATCTATTCAACATTACTGCAGCTAGTTTGATGGCTATGAGCCTCGGAGCAACCATTATTTTTACAGGACCTTTTGCCTTAACTGGCTTAGCTCTTGTGAGTATGATATCTACTGCCCTTTTCAACACAGCCAATCAATATAAAAGTTACCAACAAAAATGCATTGCTGTTCGCCGTGAACAGAAAAATGAGTTAATACCAGAAGATACTCATCATCAGCAACTTCTCAAAGAATTAAACGAAGAGAGCAGTCAAGCCCATTCTCTTTTTTGGAAGACTTTAGTTTATAATATAGCCGGACCTAGCTTTATAATAACAGCAGCAGCAATTTCTTGGCCAATTTCTTTAGGACTAACCCTAACTTATTTAGCTTACCAGGTGAATTGTAACTATAAAAAACAACAAGATGATGAAAAAAAAGAGGATCGAGATCTTTATCGCCTATTTGACAATAAGCCTGATAACCAACCAAAAGAAATACAATTGGATGAGCAACAAAAAATAGAAAAATCTTTTTGATTTCAGCTTTGTAATCTAAAAACAGCGCTCTATTTTCCTTCATTTAACATATTAATTTTTAGGCATAAGAACAATAGGTATTTCAATATCCCTTTCATATCTATTGGGTGGATTTTCTAATTTAAAAGTCAAATGAGTTTCACTTTTCTTTTCAAATCTTTTTTGGAGTATCTGTTGTAATATGGGAAAATCATTCTTATTTGAGTCGATGTACTCATTTAACCACTCAGGCGATCTACATCCATACTCATCAAGGCTAGGCTCATCAGCTATGATAAACCAAGCACTATGCTCAGGTATTTCTATTTTAGCGTCTTGATCGCCTAATTTTTTATAAATATCATTAATCTTCATAGTAAGGAAATTGGTATTCACTTGCTGCCATGCTATTAATAGCCATTGTATTGCATGTCCAAATTCACCATGTTTCGTGTTCCTTAAACTGCTGTCTTTTAAAAAAAGACTATAGGACAAAAGGCTGTGAAAATCCTTTCCTGTTAGGGCTTTTTTTCCAATAACTTGTGCAAATTTTTCTTGAAAACCAAATTCTTTTAAAAGTTCTTCCAGTAAACTACGAAATTTTTTTACTGTTCCTTTTGTTTGAATGTCTTCACCATTTAATCTTTCTGTAACTAACTCATTTAATTTTTTTAGATGGTCATGTACCACATCAAGATCCATTAAAAAAGCGCCTATTTTTGCACAATCTTTTATGAAAATGTTGTCTTGCAATACCTTACCCTTAATATTTTTTTTAATTTCTTCTTCTAATTCTTTTACTATGTTTTCATTTAATTCGTATTTCGTATACATTTTAACATCCTTGTTTTGAACATACTGAACATCATCATGACGCTTAAAGTCTATATATTCATCTAATTGTGTTAAAAAGAAAAGAGAAGTTTTTTTTTATTTTCAAAAGGATGCATTAACTCTCAAAGATCATTCTCTTGAGATTTAAAAGTTGGTGGTTTTTTTTATGATCTTAGTGTCTTTTGACATTTCATCATCTACGTCCCGCTGTGGCATCCAGAACCTTGGATCACAGAGCGAACTTTTTGGATGAATTTAGATAAACTGGATCCAACAGACAAGCCGCTGGACGTAGGATATGACTATTCATTTATTTGTTTCATTTATAGCCAATTGAGTAATTTTAAAAATTCTATTCATATTCTCTATTTTTAGCTTTATCAAAAGCTTGCTTCGGAGAAAATAAGCGTGTTTACTCGATTTCTCCAGAACTTTTATATACAGCATCCAAGGCCTTTAATGATTCCAATAAAGGCTTGATTTTAGCTAAAGGCCAGCTGTTTGGACCGTCACTTAAGGCATTATCCGGATCGGGATGAGTTTCCATAAACAAACCTGAAATACCAGCAGCTACTGCAGCGCGAGCAAGAATAGGAATAAACTCTCTTTGCCCTCCAGAAGCTCCATTATTACCTCCAGGCAATTGTACGGAATGAGTCGCATCATAAACAACAGGGCAGCCTGTTTCCCTCATAATAGCTAAAGACCGCATATCTGAAACCAAGTTATTATAACCAAAACTCACTCCCCTTTCGCAAGCCATAATCTGTGCGGGCGTTTGCAAAACATCCACAACACTAGATACTTCTAACAAAGGAGTATCTTCATGAACATCTGTTAAGACTGGAACACCAATTTGTGTTTTTACTTTTTCTAAAATAGATAAGCCTTTTTCAAAACCAGGGCCTCTGTAACTGGATATAGAAGAACGATTGGCTTTGTCAAAGGAAGATTTATAAATAAAAGGAATATGTAATTGACTGCATAATTCTTTTAAATAGCCTGCTGTTTCCAATGCAAGTTCTTCACTTTCAATAACGCAAGGCCCAGCAATTAAAAAGAAGGGTTGGTTTAGACCTACTTCAAATCCACATAATTTCATTTTTTATTTTTTCCTTGATGTTTTTCTCGTGCAGCCAGGACAAATTGTTTAAATAATGGGTGGCTTAATCTCGGCGTTGAAGTAAATTCTGGATGAAATTGACATGCCAAAAACCAAGGATGATCTGATAATTCCACCATTTCAACTAATGTGTTGTCAGCCGAACGTCCAGAAACAATTAATCCATGTTCTACTAAGCTCTCCACGTATTTATTATTTACTTCATAGCGATGTCGATGACGCTCTATGATTTGTGCTTTTTCATATACATTGCGTGCAAGAGTCCCCTCTGCTAATTGACATAATTGCGCACCTAAGCGCATAGTACCACCCAAATCTCCATGTTCGTTACGCAATTGTTTTGAGCCATCGGCATCCATCCATTCATTGATTAATCCAAGCACAGGATAAGAAGTTTCTTTATTAAATTCTGTAGAATTTGCCTCTTTCCATCCAACAACATTTCGAGCAAATTCAATTACGGCTGTTTGCATACCCAAACAAATGCCTAAGAATGGAACTTTATTCTCACGAGCAAATTGGATTGTTTTGATCTTACCTTCAACCCCTCTTTCACCAAACCCCCCAGGAACAAGAATGGCATCCATCCCTTCCAAAAGCGAAGTTCCATGTTTTTCGATTAACTCCGCATCCAAATAAACAATTTCAACTTTAGTTTGCGTATGAATTCCAGCGTGCAGCAAAGCTTCATTAATTGATTTATAGGCATCATTCAACTCTATGTACTTACCTACCATAGCCACTTTTACAGTCATAGTTTGAATGGCTTGCATAGCAACCACACGATCCCACTCACTCAAATCTGCAGGTTTTACGTCAAGTCCCATTTTTTTAACAACAATATCATCTAATCCTTGCTCATGTAATATTCTTGGAATTTGATAAATACTGGGAGCATCTTCAAGAGGTATAACCCCTTCTTTCTCAACGTTAGTAAACAAAGCAATTTTAGCTCGATCAGCCATAGGTAAGGCTTTTTCAGAACGACAAATCAAAATATCCGGTTGAATACCTATAGAACGCAATTCTTTTACTGAATGTTGTGTCGGTTTAGTTTTTGTTTCACCTGAAGTGGCAATATAAGGCACTAAAGTCAAATGAATAAATAAAGCTCGTTGAGCACCTAACTCAATACGCATTTGCCGAATCGCTTCCAGAAATGGCAAAGATTCAATATCCCCTACAGTTCCACCAATTTCAACCATAGCCACATCAAAACCATCAGCACCTAATTTGATGCATCGTTTGATTTCATTAGTGATGTGAGGAATTACCTGAACTGTTCCACCTAAATAATCCCCTCTTCTTTCTTTTTTAATAACGTTTTCATATATTTTTCCTGAAGTGAAATTATTACGTTTGGTCATAGTTGAATTGACAAAACGCTCATAATGACCCAAATCCAGATCGGTTTCTGCACCATCGTTGGTCACAAAAACTTCGCCATGCTGAAATGGACTCATAGTCCCCGGATCAACGTTAATATAGGGATCCAGTTTAATCAACGTGACAGTAAGGCCACGAGCTTCAAGAATGGCAGCAAGTGATGCAGCTGCGATACCTTTTCCTAAAGAAGAAACAACACCACCCGTAATAAAAATAAAATTTGTCATATTTGACCTGTATCCTGCTAATTTAGTGAGTATTCAAGTAACATCTCAATAACCACGAGAATTTCAAAACTCTCGACGTCCCGCGACTTATTTGCGGGATCCAGAGATCCAGGCCCGGTGCGAGATTCCTAGATCCCGCGGACAAGCCGTGGGACGTAGGCAAAATAGTTTCCCGTACTTATTGAGAAGTTACGTATCCAAATAGAGAAATAGCAATCTGGGTTATGTAAGAAGTCTAATGGATCATTAGTTCCATTAACTTATTGCCAACAAATGTCCCATTTTCTCTTTTTTAGTTTTTAAATATCTATGACTTTCCTTAGTAGGTTCTATTTCTAAAGGTACTCTCTGTGTAACCTTTATTCCATAATGATCAACAGCAGCAATTTTTGTTGGATTATTGGTTAATAATCTGATTGCTTCAATACCATAATATTTAAGTATTTGATAAGCAATAGCATAATTTCTACTGTCAGCAGGTAGTCCCAATTGATGATTCGCATCAACTGTATCCCAACCTTTCTCCTGCAAAGCATAAGCTTTTAGTTTGTTCGCTAGACCAATTCCTCGTCCTTCCTGACGTAAATAAATTAACACACCACCCTCGGCAGCAATTAATGAAAGCGACTGCTCCAATTGTTTACCACAATCACATTTACAAGAACCAAAAATATCACCTGTAATACATTCCGAATGAATACGCACTAAAGGGACTTGATTGGCAGATAAAGGGGGTTTAACTAAGGCAAAATGTTCCGCGCAATCCAATTCATTGGCAAACACGGTCATGTTAAAATCACCTTTATTTTGTAAGGGAATTCGTGTTGATGCCGCAGCAGTAACTAACACTTCTTGACGAATTCTGTATTCGATCAAATCCTTAATGGTGATCAAAGGAATATTATATTTCTTTGAAAATGCAGCCAATTCATCACGTCGGCTCATAGTTCCATCTTCATTAATAATTTCACAAATCACTGCCGCAGGGGTTAAACCTGCTATCTTTGCTAAATCCACACTCCCCTCTGTTTGCCCAGTCCGTTCCAAAACTCCTTTTTTCTTGGCACGTAGAGGAAAAATATGTCCCGGAGAGATAATATCTTCAGGGCCACTATCAGGGTTTATTGCGACCTTAATAGTCTGAGCTCTATCTTTAGCTGAAATCCCGGTAGATACGCCATGTGCCGCCTCAATAGATACGGTAAATGCCGTGCCATAAGGCGATTTATTATTCTGCGCCATCATCGGTAATTGTAATTTATTAATCAGTTCCTCAGCCATAGACAAGCAGATTAATCCACAACCATAACGAGACATAAAATTAATTGATTCAGCTGTTGCAAATTCTGCAGCAATTACTAAATCACCCTCATTTTCCCTATCTTCATCATCCATTAAAATGATCATTTTACCAGCTTTGAGTGTATCTACTGCTTGTTCTATTGTAGCTAATGAATACTTCATAACGCGACCTCATTTGATCCAGTGTTCATTTAATCCTCTTGCCAATCCAGACATGCTATCATATTGTCGCCCATATCATGCCAAGAAACAGTATGCGCTCGATCTAATACCCCATTTTGCTGGTATGCTGAAATTGCATTGTGCTCCAAGCTGGTTGGAACAATGTATAAATAAGTTCGATGCACTAATCCCTCTTGATGTAATGCGCTAAACAGAGCGCCACCTGCCTCAACCCAAACATCATGATATCCCTGCGCCCCCAAATGCTTGATTACTGCATTTAAATCCATTGTTCCATTCTTCATGGGCATTAAATGAAAAGTGCTGTTAGGATAGAAAACATTTCGTTCAACACAATGATAAATATGGCAATGGGCTGCTGTTGAAAAAATTACAGCTTCTTTATCAAGATGCAACTGTCTATCAATAATTGCTATAGGTTTTGCCTGCTCTTTCGCACCTAAACGCACGTTCATCCTGGGATTATCGAGCTGTACTGTTCTGGCAGTAGTAAGAATCACATCGGAGGCAGAACGCATTTGATGCGTAAATTGTTCACATAAAGAATTGGATAGTATAACACGCCCACCTTCAGTTCGACCAATTTTTCCATTTAATGTTTGTGCCATTTTAACCGTTACTCTAGGCTTGTTAGTCAAAATCCAGTAAGTATAACTTTTATAAAATTCAGTAATTTCCTCGACAGGATAATGCCTTACCTTTATTCCTTTCGCATGCAATTTGTCTGAAGAATTGTTTTTAGAAACAAGTGGATTAGGATCTAAATAAGCAAAAATAACTTCTTCAATACCATGGTTAATAATTGCATCTACACAAGGTGGAGTTCTTCCCCAATGGTTACATGGCTCAAGGGTGACATACAGGCTTACCCCTAGCGTTTTAGGAGGAATCTGTGTTAACAATAATTGTTCTGCGTGCGGAGTTCCTGCCCCCTGATGACAAGCTTGTGCTATAATATTTCCATTTTGCACAGCAACAGCGCCAACACAGGGATTAGGGGCGCAATGACCTTGCCCAAGACGGGCCTGTTCAAGTGCTGCAAGCAAAAACTTTTTGTGCATTGTTTTATTACCTTTAATAATATGCATAGTAACTGCTCACTCACCTAATAGATAGCCACCTCGCTGCGAGCTAGGGGATCACATAAGGGAATGAATAGCTACAATGCGTGAATGATAACAAATTATTCACTTTTTGACGAGGCACTCGTGATTAAATTGAAAATTAAGAAAAAACTCTGTTGGATACTATTAGCAAGTATTTTTGCGCCTCTCTCTTTAGCTCAGGATCTGTCTCCTTATTCAACAAGTGAGCTGGAGCAGTTAGAAAAAGAATTCGTACAGCAAATTAACCAATCAGAAAGTGTGGAACGCAATCCATTAGCCAATCAATACATTAATCATATCGGAAGTAATCTTGCCCACGCAGGCCACATTAAGTCACCTGATTTCTTTATAGTAAAATCAAACGAAATCAATGCATTTGCAGGCCCTGGAGGTCATATAGGTATTAACTCTCAACTTATCTTAATTACCAA
>JACPOX010000039.1 GCA_016191305.1 Legionella longbeachae
AGATGCGAATAGGTATGATTTCCCAAATTAAGTTTTTTTTTTACACAATCTCCTGCAGTCGTACTACATTGGCCATAAACTCGTTCAATAAAATACTGAGCTTCCAATGTTGGAATGAATAAGTTGCTCTTTGCCACACGCCAACATGAATCTATATTGGTATGCTATCCTATAAACGCTACTTAGTAATTGTGCTTCCATAAAAGCATCTAACAAATGTGCTTTGGATTTAAAAAAATTTATATAATTTTTAAAGCAAGCATTCTTAATTCTCAAATACATATCATCTTGATCGGTTAGTCCATGATGTTTTTTTATTTGTTCCAAAAAGTTTAGCAGCGAAAACAATGGATGCGAGATTATTATTTCACCCAAATCAATAAGCGTGATTTTTTTGATACATCATCTATGAGAGTGTTGTTGTCATTAAAATCAGGCTGAACCATGGTTTGTTTGATAGGATAGTCTGATAATTTTTTACATAAACTAAAAACCTTTGGAAGTAGGACCTCTAATTACTATTTCAGCTTCCGCTAGCAATAAATCATTTTGTTGAATTAATTCGTTGTATAAACTAGGCAATTTTTCGAGTCGATAATCAGGAACTGCAATATCAAAAATAACATCTACATGATCTGCAATAGCTATCTGAAGAGATGTAAATTGGTCAATCGCTCTGCAAAGCAAAGCCTCTATTTAACTGATTATGCGAACATTCATCTTACGACCTTTTACTTTTCCATTTTGTAAATAGCTCATTGCTTTATCGACGTGATTTCGATGAATTGCTACATAGGAATACATGGGGGTAATGTTAATTTTGCCAATAGTAGTTCCGTCAAATCCTGCATCCTTGGTTAATGCACCTAAAATATCTCCTGGCCGAATTTTATCTTATTTACCCGAGGCAAGGCATAAAGTGACCATTTCAGGTACTAATCGAGTATGGTGACTTTTTTCAAATTCATTGCTGCTTCCCCAAATAGGAGGATGGGGTAGATTATCTTCTATGACACAGATGCGTTGTGCGTCTGCTGGTGTAGTGATGCTTAGAGCAATTCCTTTATTCCCAGCGCGTCCGGTTCGGCCAATACGATGAATATGGGTTTCATATTCAAAAGCAAGGTCAAAATTAATCACTGCTGATAGTTCTTTAATATCAAGACCTCGAGCGGCAACGTCGGTTGCAACCAGGATGGAACAACTGTGATTGGCAAAACGCAAAACAGCCAGATCACGGTCAATTTGCTCCATATCTCCATTTAAGGCGATAGCACTAAAGCCTTCATGGATAAGCTCATCAGTCACATCGTTTGTTTGTTGCTTGGTATTACAGAATATTAATGTTGAACCGGGTTTAAAGTGTAACAATAATGATTTTAATAAGGAAAATTTATTGGAGGGTTTGGTTACTTCATAAAAACGTTGCTCTATATCTATTTGACTAGAAGTTGTTTCAATAAGAATTTCTTTGGGATCAATCAAAAACTGCTTGGACAGTTGTTTGATTTCTTCAGTGTAGGTAGCTGAAAAAAGCAAGGTTTGACGTTGTTTTGGGCAAGCAGAAATGATGCTACTGATGTCGTCAAAAAATCCCATATCCAACATTCTGTCAGCTTCATCCAAGACTAAAGTGTGCAGTTTAGTTAAATCCAGGGACTGATTTTTTAAATGCTTCAAAACTCTTCCTGGTGTACCTACAATGATATGTGCTCCATGTCTTAATGAGTCCAGCTGCGGTTTCATCGGTATGCCGCCAGATAAATTAATAATTTTAACATGAGACATTAAGCAGGCTAATCGGCGAAGGGCCTGGCTGACTTGTTCTGCTAGTTCACGGGTAGGACAAAGAACCAAACCTTGTACTGCAAAAAATGAAATCTTTAGATTATTTAATAGCGACAAACCAAATGCAGCAGTTTTTCCACTGCCTGTGTTCGCTTGAGCAATAATATCCTGTTTTTTAAGAATTAATGGCAGGCTTTCCATCTGGACAGGTGTCATATTTTCATAGTTTAAAGAAGCTAGGCTCTTTATCAATTCTGCACGCAAGGGTAACTGAGAGAAAGACAGTTGTGGATTAGTAAGTTCGGATTGAATCATTGGATGCGCTTATGTTTTATAAATTATAAATAGAGTAACATTTTTAAGTTCAATTATAAATCAGTTTGTTTTTTTGATCTATTCATAGGCTTAAGACATACTTTTGGAAGAAGAAGCAACACGTAAACCGAATGGTAGAGTATCCTGGATACAATGATTTTGCTAGAATAGACCCACAGCTTAATCAAATATATAAAATATAGTTCTGTCTCAATTCAATCTTTTTATGATTAAGGTAATTGAGGAAAGGGGCCTCACGCCTTGTCAATACTCGCTATTAAGATGTCTTCCACGCCACGAGCTTTAAGGTCATTTAAAACACCAAGCCAGAAACGTGTTCCTTCATTTTCAAAGCGGTTGACCATTTTACTATTCGAGCCAAAATGGCCTCCCACTCCGGAACTTGCGCCCCTGACGTAAAAATTGTTTGGTAACGAGACCACATTGCTGTGATCACGTTTCCAAACAATCATAGATTCATCGTTGGATTTCTTTTATTTTCGCCTCGATCCCTTCGCGTGAGCAATGCCATCAGCAGGATTTAATGGCCATTGATGTTTAGGATAACGTATCCGTAACTCTTTACGGATTTCTGAATAACCATTTTGCCAAAAGCTTTCTAGATCGCTTGTTACCTGCACTGGACGAAAATTAGGCCCTAATAAATGCAGTACAAGTGACACACTCTGAAATAATATTTTCGGCGTTTCTTCCCATCCAAATACTTCTTGGATGCGTACTCTAAGAAAGGGATGTTCAACCGTTGAATAATGAATGGGTATCATGCTACCACTTGGAACTTTTAACCTATTTGGGAGTTCGGTTTGTAAAATACTACGCAATGTTTCAGATATATTTAGTTCAAAAAAATACACTAAATTTTTTTGCAGTACGAAGGTCATTTTACTTTCACCGAAACATGCTTGTCTAAATACAGTTAAGCAAAATGATTTTTTTAATGCATTTCCGTCGAAAAGACTTTCCAATTCATCTTGTATATGAGGGGGTATTAATGCCTTATGGAATCGTAAAAATATAATCTTTTGATACCACTCATGTAAATTTTCATTTTTCTTCAGTGTGCTCGCCCATCAAAAATGATGTCTCTTTTCTTTATTATGTTGTCGGAAAAGTGTTTAAACAAAAATTCTTTATTTATCCCACTCGCCTGATTAATCAAAGTTTCAGCCTCGCCGCTTTCTTCAAAACCATTCAATGCAATAAAAAATTCACTCCTTTTAACAAGCGTTCGATCTGATAATTTTACACCACGACCACCGACCATTAATGCACGATCAGAGCTCTTGCGACGTCGACACAAACGATCACCAAAAGATAACATAAGAAGTAACTGTCTGGCTTCATCTTCTTCAAGATAAGCAGGGGGCTCTGCTTTTTTTAATTTTTTAGCAAGATCTAGAATCTGCTGATAACTTTGCGCGACAGTTTGTAAAATTGTGAATTGACCTTCATATGAAGAACCATCTTTTAGAAATTTATTCAAAATTTTTAATCGCGGTGCCACATCACATTCAAGATGATCTGCTTGAAAATGATTCGCCATTTCTTTCCGTAGAAGATCGCGCTCTTGTAATAACGCTGCAATTTTTGCAGCCAGATCGATGCAATTATTTTCTATACCTGCAATTAATAGTCTCCCCAAACGCAGAGGTAATGGGAAGTCCAAAAGCTGGCGACCTATTGATGTTAATTCATTGTTATTTTTGATAGCACCTGCCGCTTGTAAGCTAAAGGTCGCACGTTCAATGTTGACACGGGGAGGTCTTTCAAACCACGAAAAATTCTGAAAATTCGAGATATGTTGATTAGCTAAAAAAAGTAAACTATCGCTTAAATCTGAACGTAGAATTTCTGGAATATTTGATTTCACAAATGAACTTTCATCATGTTGATTCCACATCCTGTAACAAACACCTGGAAATTGTCTGGCAGCTCTACCAGCACGCTGAATGGCGCTCGCTAAGCTAATTCGCGAAATTTCCAGACGTGAAAATCCAGTACGTAAATCTTGTTTCATTATTTTTACTAAACCTGAATCTATGACGGTATCAACACCGTCTAATGTAACAGAAGACTCAGCAATATTAGTTGCAAGAATAATTCTTTGTGCTGAAGATTTTTGCAATGCTATATGCTGTGCTTCCAAAGGAAGACTGCCATGCAGCGTGATCACTTCTATTTTTTTGCTTTCTTTCCAATCAAGTAAGTTTCCTTTAGCGCGTTCAATTTCACGTGCACCCGGTAAAAATACTAAAATATCTTTATCAGTCTGTCGCTGTGCTTCTTTGATGACTTGAGATAAATGCTCATAAAATTGATATTGAGGTGTTAGTAATTGGGTTGATTTTTGATAACGTACCGTTAACTCAAATAATTTTCCAGGCACGGAAATGACAGGACAATTACCCAAATATTCAGCAATTTTTTCTGCTTCGAGTGTCGCTGACATGACCACGATTTTAATATGATGTCCTAACTCTTGTAATTCACGTATTAATCCTAGTGTTAAATCAACGTATAAAGATCTTTCATGAAACTCGTCTAGAATCACAATGTCTACATCCTCTAACTCAGGATGATGAATCATGTGTCGGGCCAGCAAAGCTTCCGTCATGTAAATTAATCTGGTTTTATGCGATGTTTTATTGACAAAACGGACTTGATAACCAACCTCCTCACCGACTAGCCAATTATTTTCTTCTGCAACCCGATGAGCAGCAGCAATCGACGCCATTCTTCGAGGTTCTAGCACTAATATTTTCCCGGCTACAACAGAAAGCAATTCCGGAGGCAATCGAGTTGTCTTGCCAGCACCAGGTGCGGCTGTTATTACTAAATTAGTATGAGATGTTACCTTCTGTAAAATATCATCTATAAAATCATCTATTGGTAAATGAGTTGAGCCTGCTTTTAAAATGATTGTACCCTCAGTTGAAATTTTCAAATAACCATTTGAACTTGTAATTTAATGAAAATGAACATTTCTATAAATTGACCTCTGGCCTGGATTCTAGTAAAAAATGGGCCTGATTGAAATTTAATCAATAGCACTTTAGGACCGTAGATTTATCTTATTCTTAATGTTCTAGGAACGTTCAATTATCGAGTGCCAAGTTTCTCTTGAAATTATAATTATTGGTCTTTTGATACTTTTGTTAGAACCCCTCTTTATCCGTTATTGGAGTGACAAAAGAAATAAAAGTCCATTCTTCTCTTCATCACATCAATGAACTGGTCTTGATTTTGAAGTTCGAGTTCCCATATATACAAAATGGTCATTCTTTATCTTTATCTATAATAATACTTGTTGGAGGTTTATACCTGGCTCTATAATTATCAGCAGAAATAGATACTCCTCTCAATTTCAAATATTTGTAAAACGTCGCTTTGCTTAAATCAAGTTGCATGCAAAGCTCAGTAACACTAAGCTTTCCTTCCTTGTAGAGTAACTCTGATGAGTGCGCCTTTCCTTGAGCAGACGTTGATAGACCAGCCGGACGCCCCTTTTTTCCTCGCAATCTTACTGCTTCTAATCCTGCAAGTGTCCGCTCTCTTATCAGTTCTCGTTCAAATTCCGCAAGAGAACCAAATATATTGAATATTAATCGTCCTTGCGCAGTGGTTGTATCTATCGGGTCATTCAAACTTTTAAAACCCACTCCTCTTTCCAGAAGATTATTTACTAATGTAATTAAATCTTTAAAAGATCGCCCTAGCCGGTCTAACTTCCATATGACTAAAACGTCATCTTTTCTAATATCCTGAATTAATTCATCTAAAGCAGGTCGGTTTATTGCAGAACCACTAATTTGATCTTGATAAATTTTCTCACATCCAGCTTTCTTCAAATCAATTTGTAAATCTAAATTTTGGTTGGTGGTAGAAATTCTAGCATAGCCAATTATAGAGGATTTAGTTCAATATAAGGTTATATGTAGTCTAAATTAAACATTATATATTATATAAATAAAACAGTTTTTTAAACTGAGAGGTGATAATAAAATTAAAAATATATACAAATATTGAATGGTTCAATTATACGGTAGTTTATTTGAACTAAATAAACATATTTACTATATTATCTAAAGTGACTTATTCGAGTAGCTCATAACATACGCTTTGATTATGCTTTTTTAAAAATGCTTTTAAACAATACGGCATGTTTAAATGTAAAAAGGTGATGAATGCCTTTTTGACTTTGACTTCTGGTTCAGAGTTTTTTGAAAAATTCCGTTTCTCTTGATAGCGTTTTAAGGTCATGTAAGTTGTCTTTAGCTGAAGCAGGTATCTGCTCCAGACCTTGCTACGGGCGTAAACCTTCTTGTTCTTCATCATCGATAGGCGTATCAGAATCTTGTTCTTCTTCTGCATCGGCCGTACTTGTCCCTGGTGATGCACCACTTTCACTTTGACCTTTGTCGAAGTTTCCACCAAGGCCTGATTTGTTATTTTCTAAATCATCCGGTGTTTGTGTTTTACCTTCGTGTTGATTACGGACCGGCTTATTGCCTGACTCATTATCCATATTGTCTTTTTGATCTTCAGTTAATTCGAATTGATTTTCCATAATGAAATTTCCTTTTAATTACACCACTGAAATGCAGCAGAGTATTTTAAAGTATAGCCCACTAGGATAAGGTCGCCCAGCTTTGAGCATATTTGGCAATAAAGGGATTTATATAACCTTTTTTGCTAGCTACCCGATTAGACCACTCTATTTCCCATTCATCAGGCGGCGTCTCTTAGCGTACGTTTTCGTACCATCGGACTTCAAACCCCGAAGAATTATACAGGAAGAATATTATCACTTAACCAGAGATTTACTAACTCGCATTGTTATGATGTTGACTAAAATGGCGAAAAAAGCTAATTAGACGACGCTCGGACGGGTCGGGCTCGTTCACGGGCCCAGACCCGTTTTGTTCCGTGAAAAGTTGAGCATTGCGTTAAATTATTGATTATATTCACACAGTGAAATAATCACACCTGAACGACATGTCAAAGTAAAAACGTGATTCTTCTAAAATATCAACGGATATGCATTCTATTCAGAATTGATTTTTGCAGGGCTTCTTTTGATTGGCGTCACCTGTCCCACTAAAAAAAGGTATTTTATACGGATTAAATTTAATTAATGATTTACTATAATTCATATTGATCATTAAAAACTTAATACTATGCAATCAAAACATCAATTATCATCAAAACTTTATAATGAAATCCGCAAAAAACAACTGGACATTCATCATATACAACAATTACTTGAATTAGGTGCCGACCCAAATAAAATCATGGGTCTAAGCTACACGGCTTTGCACGCGGCATGCTTTAAGCACAGTTCAAATTTTGAGCTCATTAAATTACTTTTTACTTATGGAGCAAATCCATTACTTGAAGTAAAAGGCGATAAAAATTGCTTGAATTTACTTTTTTATCACGATGACCTTAACATAGAAGTTATTAAGCTATTATTGGAAAAAGGTGTCAATCCAAATACATTCGCTAAATACAGGGGGGATAATAGCTTAACAGCGGCTTGTCATAAATTTCCTAATAATCTTGATCTCATTAAATTATTGCTTACACATGGGGCTAATCCAAATCTTATAAATCAATATGGAGAAAACTGCCTTGATCAGTTTGATAGGAGAACAATAACTAATATGAAACTTATTCAATTACTTCTTGACCATGATGCTGATCCAACTAATTTATTAATGGGTAGTGTGGTGAATAAGAATTATAAATTAGGTTTATTCCTGGTTACTTATGCCAAGATAAAGTATATAAAACAATTTCATTTGCATGAGTCAATATTAAGTGATTCACTTAGTAAAATTATAAACCTTATTGCTAACCATTCTAATCCAATTGAGGTTACTACGTTTTTGCAAAAACGTTTCCAAGATAAACACATACAAACTTGTTATAGAGATTTATCATTAGTTGAAAGAAATCGTTTTAAGACCGTATTGACTTTTTTTAACGATATGAAAAAAAATCAAAAAACCAAACGAATTGCACCGTCAAAAGATATGCGATTTATAATTTTTAATTTTTTACTTCAGGATCCTGAAAGAATAATGGATGAAACCTTGCAAGCATTTAATCATAATGAAAAGAAACAAGTTAAGTTTAATAACTAAAATGATTGATGCAGGTCGTGGCTGAGGATATGCTAGTACATTGTTTAAAAAGTGTCTATACAGCAATATAAAAATGATTGTCGCACTTGGAGTTAGAATGCGCCCCGGAGTGCCACCACGTAAGTCCTTGATTTACATGGTGGCCAGAGACGGAATCGAACCGCCGACACGAGGATTTTCAATCCACCCATCATAAAATAA
>JACPOX010000040.1 GCA_016191305.1 Legionella longbeachae
AATTACCAATAATGAAAGTGAACTTGCCGGAGTCATGGCACATGAGATTGCGCACGTTCGTTTACATCATTTGTACCGCGCAATTGAACATCAGAAACAAATGCGTATTCCTATGCTTGCATCTTTATTGGCCTCTGCTGCATTGGGTATAATAAATCCAACCGTAGGAATGGGAGCCATGATGGGCTCTCTATCAGGCTTTTCACAAAATAATATCAATTTTACCCGTTCTAAAGAAAAAGAAGCGGATAGAATTGGAATCGATATGCTAATTAAAGCGGGATACAATCCCCACAGTATGGCCGCTTTTTTTAAAAAAATGCAGGAAAATTCTCGCTATTATTACACCGCAAACATACCTGCCATTTTACGTACCCACCCCTTAGATGGCGAGAGAATAGCTGAAGCAGAAAGCCGTACTGTCCAATTTGCACACAAACATTATTCGAGTTCTCTTGACTATGCATTAGTCAAGGAATTAATCCGCACCTCAGTCATCCAAGATCCTAAAGTGTTACTTGAGTTTTATGAGCATCGGTGTAGCAAAAACACTCCTTCAGATGCCTGTCGTTATGGGCATGCCCTTGTCTTAATCAATACTAGTAATTATGTAAAAGCTAAAGAAATTTTGACCCCTTTAATGACACAAAATAATAATATCTATTTTCAAATTGCTATGTCTCAGGCTGAAACAGGCCTAGGTCAACATAAAGCCGCATTATCTCGACTAGAAGAAATACAAAAAAATTACCCTGATAATTATGCAGCGCTCATGGGGTACGCACAGGGTTTACAGGCTGCAAATCAAAATGAAAAAGCAGCCAGTATATTACTTAAGGGCAGTAGGAAATATAAAAAAGACCTTCCTCTTTGCCGCGAATTAGCTAGGTCGCAAGCAAACTCGCATAAAAAAGGATACGCCTATTTTACTCAAGCTCAATGTTTACTGCTAGAAGGACAAAAAAGAGCAGCGGTCGCACAGCTTAAGGTAGCACGCAATCTTGCAAAAAAGGATCCCTATTTGCTGGCAAGAATTTCAGCTAAAATTGATGAAATTTTGAATTAAAAAATAGTATAAAATTAAGAGTTACCTAGGCCAGGAGTCTTAAAATCACATTTCATTAAGTAAGGTCCCTAATATTTTTTTGTAATTTTTCCTGCTCTATGCACACAACTAGAATATTGCACACGATCTGCCCCCTCTCCCGCGAAAGGAATTTGAATAGTATGATGCTACCTTTCGCGGGAGAGGGTTGGGGAGAGGGAAATGTTCGCTTATATGTTTCTGGGCATTCTGATTGCCTTAAAAGTAGCCTACTTCACGCATTAACGTCATTTAATGCGCGCAAGATAACTTCGATAACTGATAATGTTTGTTGTAATACATCATTATTCCAAAAACGCAATACTTTGAATCCCTGAGTATTTAACCAAGCTGTTCGTTCCATATCATAGCGTCGGTTATCAAGATGCTGGCTACCGTCAAGCTCAATAATTAAGCGTTTTTCTAAGCAGGCAAAATCAACTATATATGTCCCTATTGGGACTTGTCGTTTGAATTTAAATCCAAGTCGTTTTGCTCGAAGATAATACCAAAGGTGTGTCTCTGTATCAGTACTTTTCTTTCGCAAAGTTTTTGCATGCTGTCTCAGCCTAGATTTATCCAAAAACCCTCTCCCCAACCCTCTCCCGCGAAAGGTAGCATCATACTATTCAAATTCCTTTCGCGGGAGAG
>JACPOX010000259.1 GCA_016191305.1 Legionella longbeachae
GCATAATATGAAAAAAATCATATCAAATTCCATTGAGCAGATATTGCGCCACATTGCAATATAGTAATACAATAAGTTAATGCTACCTCTTATTAAGCAAAAACTTATGCGCATTTTGTTTATAATCATGATTGCTTCTTTGATTTTTTTGCAACATAAACTATGGCTAGGTGATGGAAATTTGATTCAATGGGTTAATCTTGAAAAAAAACTGGCAGCTCATGAACAAGAAAACAATAAATTAGCAACTCGTAATAGAGCTCTAGAAGCCGATATCCTAGAATTAAAAAATGGAGATCAAGCCTTGGAAGAGCAAGCACGTTATGAACTAGGAATGGTAAGAGAGAAAGAAGTCTATTATCAATTTGTTGACTAAGGCTTCACTCAAAAATTAAGCAAAAGGTCACGTGGGAAGTCAAAATCTTGGAAAAAGTTCAATTTTGATTCCAGGAAATGGGCCAAAAAGTAGACTTTCTTGATACGGAATGAGCTGTTACAAAATCAAACTGCCATTAATTCCAAATCCTTAGGTGGTTGTTTATCCCAAAGACTGAGTACGAATCCCCCGCCACCAGAACCGGTGGGCTTCACAGCCAGAGCACCATTTGCCATGAGTCGATTCATATGTTGTTGAAGACTCTCGCTAACAAGTCCCCATTGTATAAAACAGTCCGCAGCTTTATTAATAGCAAGAACCAGACTGGGTAATGCATCTTCTTTACCTTGCTCCAGAGCATTTTTAGCTTCTTCTACAGCATCAACCATTTGCCTATCAATTTGTTCTGCTAAGAGGAAATTTATATCCCATAAATTTTGTACCTGATTGATACAGTGAGAAGTAATTCCAATTTGATTACAGGAAGATAAAAAAAACTGAGGCTTAAATTTTTGTTGTAGAAGGACCGCTGTACCTGTTTTAAAATATACGCCACTTTCTGCAGAAACTCCTGCAACATCAAGTCCGCTACTTTTTCCGTGAAATAAATGTTCCAATTCTTTGGCGAAAATACTATATTGGCTTAACTCTATCATCTTTTGTGCACCAAACCAACGGCTCATTGCAACACAAAGAGCAGCGGAAGCGCCCATGCCCGCGCCGACGGGAATAGTACTATCTATATGAAAATATCCTTCCAATTGATTTAAAGAATGTCCTAACAATTGCATTCCATGTTCGAGAACACTCCAAAACAAGAGTTGCATATCAGCACCACAACTTCCAGAGTAATCCGCTCTCAAGGAAGGTACGGAAGCAGTATAACTTAAAGTTAATTTTTTATCTTTAATAGGAAATACCAAAGCTGCATGCCCTCTGACCACCGCATGCTCTCCTGCTAAAATCCACTTACCATAAGTTGTAGTTTCAAAATCAAAGAACATCATAATTACCTAACAAATAATCACTTTTAAATTCACGCGCCACTTCCATTTGGTCAGGTCGATACAATAAATGAATATTTGGTCCAGCGTCCATAGTCACTATAGGACCATCACCTTTTTTATCCCATAAATGTTGCAGAGCATTAAGTAATTCGATACTGTTTTCTGTCATATAAGAAAAAGATTGCTCACAAGTGCTAAATAAGCGATGCATGTCTTGAAATTCACTCCAGCATATCTGAAAAGCTGAAGCCCAATCTTTGAACATCAATGCATCCAGCAAAAGCTTTAAGTTTTCTTCTGCTCTTTGAGGACGGGTTAGGTAAAAAGAGCTACTTCTCACCCTTTTGTGCGCTTCACTGGAAGAAACTTCTTTCTTCTTATTACTAATCACAACACCTTGATATATTAATTCAGGATAAGGTAAGTCTAAAGCATCCACTTCATTTTCTTTCCATAAAGCCCAGGGAGAATAAAATGAACGACAAGATGAACCTGAACCTAAACGACTTAATTGTGCCTGTTCATCAGTAGAAGGAATTTCTATATTCATTAATTCACTAAGAGCAGTTGAAGCACAGCGAGTTAAAGCAGCAAAGCTTGAGGCAGAACTAGCCATACCGCTACTGTGAGGAAAATTATTACATGATTGTACTAAAAAACCTCCCTCATAACCAAAGTGGTATTTTATTCTTGTTAGATGCGCAAGAAATCGTTGTTGACCCTCTACGGATAAAACAAGTTCAGCACTTCTTCCAGGTATTTGAAGTGGCTCCCAAATATCCTTTTTTGATGTAATTTTCTCAAGTCTTACAGTGCTTTTGAGGTCATTTAAAGTATAAGACAATGAAGAATTATCAGGACTGTTTGAGTTTTCATCCTTTTTCCCCATATATTTGATCAAAGCGATATTAGCCGGAGCATGAGCAAGCCAATACATAACAGTTCTCCTTGAATCAATAAACTATTTTTATTAACTAAATTTATAGCTGATTTTACCTGTAATTTATATAGTACGTAATTTTGAATTAGCCAATTGGGCTGTTGGTGTATCAGGATAAGCTCTTACTACCTGTTGCAGGAATTTTTTGGCTTCTTGCTTATTTCCTTGCTCAGCATAAGCATAGCCTGTCTTTAGCATGCTTGCAGCAGATTTACTTGAGGTAGGAAATTGTTGTAAAACTACATTAAAATGTTCAATAGATTTTTCATAATCTTTTTTAACTAAATAAAGCTCCCCTAACCAATACTGTGCATTAGCTGTATAACCGCCCCTAGGATATTTTTGTACAAAAACATTCATCGCACTTAGGGCATCATCATAACGTTTATTTTTTACTAATTCATATGCAGCCAGGTAGCTAATTTGCTCATCAGCCGGATTGGCTCTAGAAGTTGAAAAACTAGGCTCGGGTGTAGGAGCTAAAGCCGGAGCTGTTGTTTTAGTTCCACGTGCTTCAGAGATGCTCGCTTTGGAAGCCGGTTCGTTGGAACCAACGGCAAGATCCATTGATGGTTTGCTCGATGTTACTTTTGCCGAGTTAACACCACTTAATCGTGCATCTAAATCTTTATAAAACGCAACTTGTTGCTGCTGCAATAATTTTAAATCATGAGCTTGTACTTCTAATTGACCACGAAGCTCTTGCACTTCTTGTTGCAAGC
>JACPOX010000260.1 GCA_016191305.1 Legionella longbeachae
ACCTTTAAATATAAAAAAATAACTAAGTTTCATCGAGATATTCAAGACAAAAAATTCAATGAAATCATCGACTATTATTTATAGGGAAGTTTGAGTATCTTCTGTTTATAATCAAGTAAAATGAAGTTAAATTTGTCTTTTGTGGACAAATAATATACGATCTTTTGTTTTTAAACTGCGTGAGTACACAATAATGGCCTTTTTGAAAATAATAAATGAGTTCCACAAACCAAACACGCAATCGATTGATTTGAGTGATAGCGAGATTCATGATGCAGATGTCAAAAAATTGGCTAAGGCTTTAAGTGCTAATCAGTCCATAACTTCGCTTGATTTGCATCAAAACGAGATTGAGGCTGAAGGATTTCAAGAACTTGCAGAGACTTTACAATTTCATCAGTCCATCACTTTGATTGATTTGTGTAGGAATAATATTAAGGCTAAAGGCGCTGGAGTACTTGCAGAGACTTTGAAAATTAACAAGAACATTACCTCGATTAATTTGAGTAACAACGATATAGGTGATGAAGGTATTAAAGCACTTTCCGAGGTTTTAAAGGAGAGTCACTCCATCACCTCGATTAATTTGTCTTGGAACAAGATAACTACAGAAGGTGCTAAAATACTTGCCGAAACTTTGAGAATTAACAAATCCATCACCTCGATTAATTTATGTGGCAATGAGATTGGCGATGAAGGTGTTCAAGCAATATGTGATGTTTTAAAAATTAACGATACTATCAATTCGATTAATTTGCGTGGAATCCCGATTAGTTTGGCAAGTGCTAAGGTACTTGCGGAGGCTTTAAAAGCTAACAAATTCATCACTTCGATTAATTTATATGGCTGCAAAATTGATGATAAAGGTGCTAAAGAACTTGCCGATGCTTTAATCATTAACCAGACTATCAAATCGATTGATTTCTCTAATAATACGATTGGTGATGAAGGTGTTCAAGCACTTTCCGAGGCTTTAAAAATAAACACATCTATCACCTCGCTTAATTTCTATTTAAATAGGATTCACGATAAAGGTGCTAAAGCATTTGCCAATGCTTTGATAAGGAACACGAGCATCACCTCGCTCAATTTGTATGGGAACGGAATTAGTGATGAAGGTGTTCAAGAACTTGCCGATGCTTTAAAAGTTAACCATTCCATCGTCTCGCTTAATTTGGGTTTTTGCAAAATTGGTGAGTTAGGTGCGCAAGCACTTGCTGGGGCTTTAATGGTTAACCGTTCTATCAGCTCCATTGATTTGAGTTATAACAATATTAGCAACAAAGGCGCTCAAGCACTTGCAGAAGCTTTAAAAATCAACCCATACGTCATGTCTATTAACTTAAAAAATAATGAGAAGGTTAGCTCAAATGTTGAAATTGGAATACAATATAATTTACTTGAGAATAATAAAAAAGTGCATCAAAATATTAAACAAACTGCTAAAACATTGTTGATGGCAAAAAAGAAACAGGGAACTATTTTTAGCCAACTTCCAAAGTTTGTTTTATTTAAAGTAATAGCTGAGTCTCATCAAAATACTCAAGGCAAAGAACCCAATGAATTCATCGGTTATATGAATCCAAGGAGAGACATCTAAAAGACTCCAATTAGTCTAGAGCGCCGAATGATTTAAAAAGGTACAACTGTTCTCCGCCTCGACCTTCTGCGGCTTGTCCGCAGAATCCAGTGAGGCTGAGAGATTTTTGGATCCTGCGGAAGAACTGCGAGACTTGGAATTGTACTTTAAGTCAATCTATTTAAAATCATAACACACCCTAGTCCGTTAAAGGATAAAGCTCATAGTTTAGAGATAAATGCATTATCTTTGATATAAAAGCGCAATAGTTTTTCTGCCCAATCCTTTGCATAATGAACCCCAATTCTTGGTCTTTCCACAATAGTAAAAGGATGTTCCTCTTCTGTTCTTGCAATATAAAATGTGTCACTAGTTAAATCATGTTGATTGAGTTGCTTATCTATATGCATTGCTTTGGAAAGTAATCCGGGGCCTTGAGTTTTTCCTTTAATGTTTTTAATTGGTTCCAGTGCACGAAGTAGTATTGCTGAACCTACGCCTTCGGTTTCAGTGACCACATTAGTGCAATAGTACATTCCATAAATTAAATAAATATAGGCAAAACCTGCAGGACCAAACATAATTTGTGTTCTTGGGGTTAGGCCTTTTGATGAATGAGATGCCAAATCATGTTGCCCGAGATAGGCCTCAACTTCGACAATCTTTCCTATATATTCTTGCCCTGAATGATTATGAATCAAGTATTTACCTAAAAGTTCTTTGGCAACAAGAATTGTGTCGCGTTCATAAAATGTTTTAGGTATCTTTCGGAACATTTTGCTTTCATGGATGATAAAAAATTCGCAATATACCCATTCTACCTGAAGACAGTCTTCAGGTAGAATGGGTATACTAATATATTTGAATAAATTTTCTAAGGATAGTTTATGGATTTTGAATTTACCGCTGAGCATTTAGCTTTTCGTGAGATGGCAGCTGATTTTGCTCGTGATAAATTAGCGCCTCTGGCAGACTCTTGGGATGAGCAGAACTATTTCCCCATTGAGGTTCTGCGTGAAGCAGCTGCTTTAGGAATGGCTGGGATGATGGCGCGTGAGGATATTGGAGGAGCTCAACTCACGCGTTTAGATTCTGCATTATTGTTCGAGCAATTAGCGACTGGTTGTATCAGCACCAGTGCTTTTCTTTCTATCCATAACATGGTTACCTCGTTGGTTGACCGTTATGCGAATTCCGATTTGCGCGCTAAATGGGGACCAAAATTAACTTCCATGCAAATATTGGCTAGTTATTGTTTAACAGAACCTGAATCAGGATCGGATGCTGCTTCTTTAAAGACAAGAGCAATAAAAGATGGTGATCATTATGTTCTTAATGGATCCAAAGCTTTTATTTCGGGAGGCTCAGTAAGTGATGTGTACTTATGCATGGTTCGTACTGGTGATGATTCACATCATGGAATAAGTTGTTTATTAATTGAAAAAAATACCCCTGGCCTAAGTTTTGGCAAATTAGAAAAAAAAATGGGTTGGCGTAGCCAGCCTACATGTATTGTCTATTTTGAGAATTGCCGTGTGCCAATTGCTAATCGGGTTGGGGATGAGGGCATGGGATTTAAAATCGCCTTAAATGCTCTAAATGGTGGCAGGATAAATATTGCTTCTTGTTCTTTAGGAGGTGCTCTTGCTTGTTTGCGTTTGACTCAATCCTATATGCATGAGCGTAAACAATTTGGTAAACCCTTAACTGATATGCAAGCACTACGTTTTTATTTTGCTGATATGTTAACTGATTATGAAGCAGCTCGTTTGTTAGTATATCGCGCTGCGAGTGCTATGGATAAAAATGATCCTAATGTTCCCATGTATTGTGCCATGGCCAAACGTTTCGCCACAGATATTGCATTTCGTATTAGTGATAAAGCGATGCAATTACATGGTGGCTATGGTTATTTGCGTGATTATCAGATAGAACGAATATTTAGAGATTTAAGAGTGCATCAAATTCTTGAAGGTACTAATGAAATTATGCGAGAAATTATAGCCAAGGCCACTTTAGATGAAGAACAGCATATTTTAAGCTAACCTAAACTGGACTTTAGCCATTTTTATAAAACTGTATAATAAACCGTCTTTTACGAGCGTTAGCGAAGCAATCCAGAACGAAGCATTGTCAAAACTCAATATTGGATTGCTTCACTTCGTTCGCAACGATGACAGTTTTTCATTCTATTTAAAAATGGCTAAAGTCAAACTAAAAAAGGAGTATATTAAGTGGATTTAATTGAACAAAATTTAGATAGTCACGGAATTTTGACTTTAACTTTAAATAGACCAGAAAAGTTGAATGCTTTAAGTACAGAAGTATTAGATGCATTGGCAGAATTATTTCATTACGCTAGAACCAATCCAAAAGTTAAGGCGCTGCTGATCACTGGAAATGGGAAAGCTTTTTGCGCCGGCGCAGATATTAACCGATTAGCTGAATGCTCTGCTCAAACAGGTTATGAATTTGCTTGTCATGGACAAGAAGTGTTCCGTCAATTAGAAACTTTGGGAAAACCTTCACTCGCTGCAGTAAATGGTTTTGCATTTGGTGGTGGTTGCGAATTAGCAATTTCTGCAACATTAAGAATTGCCTCCATTAAGGCTCAATTTGGGCAGCCTGAAGTGAAACTAGGAGTTATTCCAGGTTATGGTGGTACACAGCGGTTGGCTCGTTTAATTGGTAAAGGACGTGCTTTAGATTTATGTTTAACAGGTCGATTTATAAATGCAGAAACAGCTTTAAATTGGGGGCTGGTCAGTGAGATTGTTGAACCAGAGGCTTTACTAGAACATGGAAAAGCATTATTACAAGGCATTTTGACTATGGCACCACTCGCTATAGCAAGTGTCATGGAAGTAATTGATCATGGTTATGATTTGTCTTTAACGGAAGCATTACACTTAGAAGCAATTCATTTTGCAAAAGTATGTGCTACTGAAGACAAACAGGAGGGTGTGGCAGCATTTCTAAGTAAAAGAACCGCTCAGTTTAAAGGAAAATAAAAATGACTGAAGAAGTACTTTTTACGCAAGAAGACTCATTAGGTGTTATTACATTAAATAGACCAAAAGCGTTAAATGCTTTAACTTTAACCATGATTCTGGAAATGCAACCAAGTATGTGATGGCGAGCAAATGCAATTTTTTTGGCATGAATATCGGTTAAATCATTTTATTCATCATTTTGGCAAACCCTATATTTCTTTAATCGATGGTATGGTTATGGGCGGGGGGGTAGGTATCTCTTTGCATGGAAGTCACCCTGTAGCTAGCGAACGTTTTGTTTTTGCAATGCCCGAAACGAGTATTGGTTTTTTCCCAGATATTGGCGCGAGCTACTTGTTAAATCGTTGCCCAGGTTATTTGGGTGTTTATTTAGGTTTGACCGGAAATCGATTAGGTTCTCAAGATGCACTGAAAACGGGTTTAATTAAAAATACAATGACCTCTGAACAAATGCCTGCACTGTATGATGCTTTAATGAATGAAGATTTATCAGAAGATGCGTTTAACCGCGTTACTCAATGCTTAGATCGCTTTAGCCTGACATCAACTCCAGAAGAAACAAGTCAACTTAAGCCATTAATTGATGTTTGTTTTGCGCATCCAACAATAGAAATGATTTGCGACTCGTTACAAAGTATTGAAGAAGAATGGACAGTAGAAGTGAATCATACTTTAGAGCAAAAATCACCTTTGAGCTTGAAAGTCACTTTAGCTCAATTGCAAAAGGCCAAAGGCTTAACTTTAGCCCAATGTTTGCAAATGGACTATGATATGGTCAGTCATTTTATGCATGGCAATGATTTTTATGAGGGAGTTAGAGCTTTATTGATTGATAAAGATAAAAACCCGAAGTGGAATCCTGCTGGTTTGGACTTGGTTACAGAGCAAATGGTCCAAGGTTATTTTGAACGTTCTCATGCTGGTTTGGAGTGGGTGTAGCGTCGCTCACCCGACTTATTTTCCGCATAGATTTGAGCATTTTGATGATGTTTTTCGTAAAAGGTCACGAATTGCCGTCATTGTGAACGAAAAGACGAAATTTCCATACTCGTGAACGGTTAATGGTGTCAAGTTAAGGAAAACGTAGCCTGGATTACGCGCACAGCCTCTATACAGGCTACCTTTGATATAGTGTTTCCTTAACTTGAGGTCATTACTTGAACTGTTACCTTTATTTATTCCTAACTAATTTTATTTTAGTTGTACTTAAATGATGGACGAGTAATCTCTTCTTGTGCTTTTTCAAAACATTCTTTAAGAACATTATAGACTTCTGGAGTGACAAGTTTTTTATAATTCTCTAATACAAAGCCATTCGGATTTCTACTTTCTGCCTTCCATGTTGATTCTTGGTTCTCATCAATTCCGAGTTTGATAATTTCAGAGATGATCGTGTTCTTTATCTTCTCTCGCTCTTGCCACAATTCTACTAGATTAGATGGAGTTTGAGGTATTCCATTTACATTTTT
>JACPOX010000041.1 GCA_016191305.1 Legionella longbeachae
GGTAGAACAGCTTATTTCTCTTAATATAAAAAATCTTAGGTTCGAATCAGTATGTAAAAGTTCTCATCCGTTCTCGATTGAAGTGCTCGATCCCCAAGATCGTTTAGATAAAATGTACGACTATCGAAAAATGCAAAGATTTATGTCACTTAAGCCCTGGTATATTAGAATGTGGAGTTGGTTTTTTCCATGGCTAAATGAAGATGTAAATAAAAGTAAGGTAATAAAAGAAAAGCATGTAGTACCTTTATATGAAACAAAATCCTTGGAAATATTTCGTTTTTTAAAATCAGATGAAATTATTGTAAGAGAAAAAAAACCAAATATTGAAAATCTTGTTTTTTGTGGCGGTGGCTCGAAAATTTTTGCTCATGTAGGTGTTTGTAAAGCATTAAATGAAGCAAATATATGGCCTGATAAATTTGCGGGTAGTTCAGCCGGAGCGATCATGGCCTTAATGTGTTATTTGGGCTATACGGCTATAGAAATTGAAGAATTATTCAAAAAATTTAAGCAAGAGCATTTAGTTCTTTTTGATATTAATATCAATGGAATATCAGAAGCTCATTCATTAAAGACAGCTCTTGATTTTGCAATTGCCTATAAACTAGATCAAATTGTTACTAATTATAAAATTCCATATCCACAAGGAAAAATTACTTTTGCCACTTTAGATGAGATTAGAAATAAATGTCCAAACTGTGGAATAGGAAAAGAGTTAGTAGTAACCACGACTAATAAAACTCAAGGAAAAACACGATATTTTTCATTATTGCGCTCACCCAATTTCGAAGTGAGTGAAGCTGTTAAAACATCAGCAAGCTTTCCTATTTTGTATCGCTACACACTCATTGATGGAGAGCCGCATAATGATGGAGGTGTATTAAATAATTTTCCTACAGAAGCTTTTTTTGATGATCATTCTACTTTGCTTGAATCGGAGTATGGGAATAACTTAAAAGTATTAGCAATTAAGTTTGATGATGGGCCAGAAAGAAAAGCGATCGATCGGGTTATGGATAAGGTTTATAAAGAAAATATTGTTTTGAATTGGATTTACAGATTGATTACTGGAGTAAGTGATCCTGCCAGTGGTTGGGAACAAGATCGTTTAAAACTACGTAAATATGCTTGTCAATCAATTGTTATTAATGTTGATAATATCTCCAGCTCTTCCTTTTCTGTATCTGAAGAAAAAAGGAAGCAAATGATAGATTCCGGTTACAAGGAAACACAAAGCTACTTACATATGCGTTATCATATAAATCAATCCGAAAATTATCAAAATGAAGAGTATATGTATACAACGTTTAGCTCTTTGGGAGAGTTACTTTCTTATTGTTGTTACAGGGGTGATAAGAAATGGTTTGATATAGNGAATCTACTGCCCTTAATAAATCTGAATTAATGAAGCAAGCCAAAGAGTTAAAAAATTTATATTTTAATCCTATAACTCAGACATTCATAAATCCCAAGAGTAATGATAATCCCTTAACTTTTTTTGGGAATGAAATTTCTCAAACTACTGAATCCTTAATTGGACCTGAAAATCAAAAGATTTTATTAGCTATATTTCCTGTATTTTTGAAATTATCTCAGGAGATGTTGCGTACTAGTACAGATAAACGAACTTTTGATTATGCGCGCCATGCTTTATCGTTGCATTCACCTTTTGCTTGTTTGAAACATTTTGCAAAAATCCGCAATGAGTCTCATTTGGTTCTTCATATTGTGATTAATTTATTAAAAGAACTCCAAAGTAATCCCGATGAGAAGGTGTATAATGCATTGAAGCAAGTTTATATATTGCTTAATAGCGATATAAACCTCAATAAGGAGCTTTATTTTTCACGTTGGGATTTAACTTATCCACAAAGTCTGCGTATGTTGAATTTATTAGGACGGAATAACTCCGACATAGCAATTCAGAGTCTGGCTTCTTCTTTAAGAAGAAAATGTGAGCCTTTGCAAGTAATTGTGAATAAAACATTTCAGGAGGATAAACTTGAGGATGATCTTGATGGAAATGTTTGTCACTCTATGGCTTTGTAGGATGTTTGGAAATATTTATCGTAGGTTGGGCCCCTGGCCCAACAAAGGGCTGTATGTTAGGCTGAGGTTCATGTTGGCCAGGGGCCAACCTACATTTTAAAGCCACAGGACGTTACCAAAATTATTAAGTCAAGATCTGGTCTTTATGAAAACAAAAGGATTTACCTTACTGGAATTGCTCATTACTACTGTAATATTTATAGGGCTATCGCTAATAGGTATCACTTCCTATTCTTGTTTAGTACATAAAAATGAACAATCTACTTTAGTTGATGAACTACAAAGGGTAATACAATATGCAAAAATCCAAGCAATTATTCTAGGAAATCCTGTATATCTTGTTCCTTTGGATGCTTCCTTGAATTGGTCTAATGGACTAATCCTAACTACTTTAAATCAAAAAACCGAACAAATGGATTTGATTTATCAATGGCAATGGCATCATCCTCAGTGGAATTTGAATTGGGTAGGGGTAAACTCAATTAATAAAATTATTTTTTCAAATAATCCTGCGCAAGCAATAAGTAATGGTCGTTTTATTCTAACTAATAAGTACACCAAGGATAAGGTTACGATTATTTTAAATAGATTAGGTCGACTAAGAGTTACTTCTCAATAAGCAATAGACCTCTTGCATAACCTGATGAATTGATTAAACTTCTCCTTTTTTACAAAGGATGTTGATGAAGTTTGAGCAGATCAAAGATGAATCACCAGATGGATTTCGTAGACTTACAGGTATTAAACGCACCACTTTTGATGTCATGACCACGATATTAAATGAAGCGGAGGTCCAACTAAAAGCACAAGGAGGTAAGCCGAATAAATTATCTATAGAAGATAGGCTGTTTATGGCGCTGGAATATTTACGCGAATACAGAACATATTTCCATATTTCACGCAGCTATGGTCTAAGTGAAAGCGCTTGTTATCGTAATATACGCTGGGTTGAAGAAACTCTGATTAAAGATGGACAATTCTCATTGCCTCGACGTAAGGCATTATTAAAAAGTGATGTTGAATATGAGGTTGTATTGATAGATGCGACTGAAACACCCATTGAACGACCTAAAAAAAACAAAAATACTTTTATTCCGGAAAAAAGAAGCCTGTAATCCAATGGAGAAGTATGAATTGATTGCTGTAAATGAGAATTCGGCAAGTATTTATGTTTCTCAATGTTGTGGGCATAAAATAATTGGAGTTGGTTTGGCAATGATTAGAAAAATATAAATTTATACTCTATACATTCAAATAAATTGCCATTGTGCTCACTAATGATCTCAGAAAGATGACCATATTTATTAGAATCATAGAACTTTAATGCTTTGATGTATCTGCTAAAAGCATCGTCTCTTTCTTTAGTAAAGACTTCTATATAATCTGCAAAACCTTGAACTGCTTCTGGATCATTTATCCAGGCGGTTACTAGCATTTTTTCTAGTTCATTTAAAGCTTCATAATAACGGGATTTACCTTTGGAGTGCATGCCCGTTTCTTTGATGGCATCGTTAAGTAGTACTTCGTTCCGAGTTTCTACGATAACGTTCAAAATATCTCTATGAGTTTTCTTTTCTAATATCTGTTTTTGCAAGTTTTTAGCACTAGTTCGTCGATGCGATGTTATCCAGAAGCTATTTAGATACTTCGAGCTCCGATTTTTTAATTCTTCTACTATAATCGAAACGGAGCTTTTCTCTATTTTTTCTGGTTTTACATGAATCTGCTTTAATTCTTGAGCAATAGCTAATAGCTGTGATTTGTTGTCGGTATTTATTTGTGTTTGAAAAACAGATGTATAGTTCTGGTAGCATTCATTGATAAGCTCTATGTATTTTGGTTCCTTTTGGTTTTCCAAGAACAGCATGAGCTTGATGCGCTCTTGATTGGGTGCTTTATTTACATCAAATTGAAACAATTCAGCCATTAGGTTCTTATCTTGTAGTACCTTTTTGATTCTCTCTTGTTCTTCCTCTTCCTTATCCTTTTTTTTATCCTGGTCACTTTGAATGGGATTTTCTTCAATGATTAGAGGCAGAGGCTTTTCTTTTGGCACTTCAATATGTTGGCTCATCCGATATTCTTCACTTTCCAGATAGAGCTCTGCACGTTTGAGTAAGTCTCGGAAACATAAAGGGAGTTGGTTGTTTTTTTCTGCTTCTTTGCGCAATTGGAGGTATTCGTGCAGCATGCTTTGGCCGATTGCTTCTGGTAGGCCTTTATTTTTGAGAATCAATAGTATTTCATCAGAAGTATATTCAGGTAACTTCACAGTAAGCAAGCGGTGCTCTAAGGCTCTGCTGGCCCGTCTACGTCCTGCCATGGTTGAGGGATTTTGGGTGCCGATGACCATAAAACCTGGATTTTCGGCGGCATTATTTTTTTTGGGGTCTAATAACTCATTGAGCAATTCCTCCATCATAGGTGCGCTGTTTATTTCGTCAATGACCACGATGGAGCCCTCATGAAAAGCCTTGCGCAGTAAGTTTTCTTTTTCAGACAAGGGCATGGATACGGGCATGATGTAAAAACCAGGCTGTTTTGAGTCGCTGCCTATTTTTTTTCTTTCTAATCCATGAGCCACGAGGGTTTTTGCCACGAGTTCTGTTTTACCGATACCTGGTTCACCTTCGAGAATGACACCACCCAAACCGCCTTGCGATGGCGTTTTGCCTTCTTGACGTAAGGAGCGCAGGTTTAAAAAATCATTTAAAGCATCAATGGCAGGTTGATTGCTAGGGGTTAGGGTAAAGTGCTGTGGTTTTTTATCTTCAGAACGCGAAATGGATTGTTCTGCTTTAAATAAAGCATCAAATTGCGTGCTTAAGTGTTCAGGAACATGTGGTTTAGCGAGAGTATAAGCATAATATTTTGCTGCCTCGAGCGGATTTTCATTGGGATAATCCAGACAGTAGCGTTTGGTTAATAAAGCCATCATGCCTAATTCACGAGGGGTAATGAGCTCTTCTTGGGAAGAGGATTGGGCAAGGAAGGCTGCGACCTGCAAAATGGGTAGACTTAAATCTTTTGAGTTCAGGATGTCTGCAAAAGCCGATTTGAGTACTTTTTCATAAAGATAAGCGGGCGTCATGGGGTCAAAAATGACGCAATTACCATGTCGCGCAAACAAAGAAGGCAACTGCCTTTCGCCGCCATAGGCAAGCGGATTTCCTGCAAAAATGACCTTGTGTTCTTTGCTTAAAGGATGCCATTGATTGCCAATGAGGATTCCTGGTGGGTCCTGAAATAAACCTTCGAATGCGGACCAATGACGGGCGCTGATATTGGCTTCATCAAGGAACAAGGTTTTAATCCCTTTGTTATCATCTTTTGCCCAGGCTTCTATATTGCGTTCACCAAAATGCAGGTTAGGGTGCTGTTCTTGCCAAACCTCATGAATAAAGGTTGTTTTACCGACACCTGTTCTTCCGGCTAAGAAGACAAAAGGTGATTCTTCAAGGATTTTACTGACGGCATCGAAGCGTTGTTGATTAAATTCATCGGCCTGTTGTTCTGAGTTGTCTAAATTGATGTGGGTTCGCTGTGAGGATTGAATCTCAGGCAAACTTTCTAAACCTTCCCAAGCTTGTTCTGGGGTGTCTTTGGGATTTAGTTTCAGATGCTTCGAGATGGCTTTCAGTTGGCACAAAGGGTATTGTTCCAGAATAGAGTTTGAGAGCAGGGTTTCACCTAGGGCTTGTTTTTTCTCTTCTATAGTCACCGAATGGCGATATGAAGCACTCATCGGAAACAAAGCCTGTTGTTCGCTGATGACCAGTAAGCGACCCGCAGTGTGCTCTTGCTGGGCGCGTTGCAGCATCACTTCACTTAAGGCATCGCGTAATTCAGGTTGAATCACTCCTTTCAAAACCACGGTTCTACCATTTTGCAGTTCCTTGAGCAAAACACTTGGCTCTTTTGAGAACGAAAAAGATAAATTCGCTTTGTTGAATTTCCCATCTAGCTTGTTTAATAAATCAGAGGAATTGACTTCACTGACATCGATAATGAGCGGCTCTTTTTCTTGGAGCTGACTCAGGGTAACATCGACATCAGTGCTTTCAATGCACAGGGTATGAGGCAAGGAGGTATTTGCAAAAAAGGGCGGTGTATGGAGTGATGTTTGTTGAGGAAGTTCTAATCCTAAGTCTGCAGGTAGGCCGACACCAGGTGCTACAGTCAAGTGGACTTTAATGTTATTTTTTTTGCAGACATCTAAAAAAAGCGCCCACATATTTGATTCTAAAGGGGCACTAAGATAAATATTAAGTGATTTATCCCGATTGTTTTTAAGCCAGCCGGGTTGATAATGCAAAGTTTTGCTTTCATTATCGCATTCGTACTGAGCCAAAAAACGGGGGAAGAGACCAGGGTTTAATGGCAAACTGTCTTTGGCAGGTTGGGTATCGCTAGAAAGCTCCGTAATGATGTCTTTAACATGGGCAAACCCATGGCCATCATGGCGACTAAGCTCAAGTTCTTTGGGTAGGGGATAGCTTTTTCCTTGTACTTGAATGTGGCCATATAAGTTTGCTTCCTGCCAAAAACGTAAAAACTCTGGATTGTCCCAAGGGGCATTGGCTAATTCAATATGAGTGTTTCCTTTTTGAAAGGCTTTTAAGAGCTTCCCTTCTTTAAAGACAAGCTGGGTTCCTTGAATCACCCACTTTCCTAGCAAACGTTCTTCCCAATCAAAACCGCCATACAGTTGAACGGTTTTTTTAGGAAGTTGCTGCAAATCTTGCTTTTCCTGGAGGATAGGGGGAATGACTAATTGCTCTTCTTTGAGAGGACATTCTGTCCTTTGGTCAAAACGTGAGCTAAAATCCTGACCTTGATAGGCGCCAGGCTTATCTGGGTTGAGTAAGCCAATGACTTGCGCTTTTTTCGGCAGTGGTGTGCCATCAGCCTTGCGTTCTCCATCAAGTAAGGCATTAAAGCGGACGATGTCTTGAGCGCTAAAGGCATCGTAGTTGACCATGATGATGGGGCTTCTCTCATCGTTTTGATGCTTGGTTAAAAAATCATGCAAAGGCCCACCCGGTCCATCTTTTATCGTGCCAATCCCTTTGTCATCTCGTGCCACAAAGGGAGCAGAGCAGACCAAATCCTCTTTGGAGTGGATATAAAAACAAGGTCTTTTGGTATGTTTGCAATAATACTGTAAGTGATGGCGAAAACCGGCGATGGATTGGCTGTCTTTGAACTGAACTAGTTTATTAGCGCCTGGCTCTGCTAAAAGATGGCCAATGTAGTTGTAACGCCAGGTATCACTTTCTTTGCTAAGAGGTTTGGGTTTTGCAAACCAAGTTTTTTTAGGTGGCTGGATAAGTTTTTCAGGAACATCAATGCTTAAGTGTTCAACGAGCTCTTGTTGCGGTTTCACCGTTCCTTCGGTGGTGAGTTGCAGTAGTTCGGGTTCCGCCTTTTTTTCGAGCTTTTCTTCATCCTTTCTGGGATTATGTGGTTGATGGATTTGTAGTTTTGCTTCGTAGCCGCCTAAATCACACCGAACCCATTGTTCTTTTTCTTTATAAAAAACTTCAACAAAAGCATGACAGTCATTAGACACAATACGAGCCTGATGGCCTTTCTTCTCCATCGAAGCCTTAAATACCACTGCGCGATGTCGGCAAGCGCCAACATGTTGTTTTTTCAGTGCGTTGAAATAGTCACTACCTTTCTGGTTACCTTTCTGCTTCTCATCTATTTCTAAAGGTTTAGCCTCAAATTTACGATATTTTTCTATTTTTTCCCAAATCTCTTTAGGGAGTTCATTTTCTTCCACTGGTTTTGGCACTTTGACAATAAAATCAATGTCAACGGATACCAGTTTTTCTTGGGTACTGCGGATATAATATAAATTGTCTCGCTTAGAATATTGAATCTCAACCGCAGCAGGGTGATTGAGATGGTAAGACAACATCTCCTCTTGAGGCGATAACGAAGCCAGTGGCTGCCAATCTTGCGTTAGCTTAAGGCTTTGTTTGCCGTAAAAATGGTCGTTTTGTGATTCAATCTTTGGGTATAAGTCCTGTTCAGAAACTGGGATTTTGCGCTGCTCCAATTTTAAGTCTTGGTCCTCATTGTGCAGTAGAAAGGCATGTTTGATGCTGCAAGGCTCTGGATTCATCGTTACTGTATGTGCAATATCCAAACGATAATGGTTCACTTCCTGCTCCTTGCCTCCCCCATAAAATATCTGCGTCGTATTCAAAGTTTTCTTGGGATCAAAGGTCGTATCCGCGTCCCATAACTCAGGTTTATTCCTGGAAAGGCTTGATGGATTTTGTTTTTGGAATTCGTGTGGTTTATTTGAAGTAATGTTTTTTTCTTTTTGTAAAGAATGGAACTGGTCGATGATTGATTCTTTCTCTTTTAGAGATTGGTTTGAAATTTCTTTCTTGCTTGTGAATTGCGACAGTGAATGGGATACTTTCGGTCTATAAGTTTTTTGTGGATTAATAATCTTTAACGTAGAGGGTGCTGCAGCTTTTATTTTTTCGAGAATAGAATCGGGGATTGCTTCAGAACCCAGATTGAGCTCTTCTAACATATCTAGATGCAAATCGTTGGGAAAATCATCATCTTCATCTAGATATATGCAATCTAATTTCAAGGTTTTAAGGTTTGGAGTTTGGGCTAGAATTGCTCCGAGCGATTTAGTTGGAATGAAGGAGTCCTGTAACTCTAAGGTCTTTAAGTTGCTTAAAGAAAGCTCATTTGGTAATTCACCGTTTAAGTTGGTGCAGTCCTTTAAATTCAGTTTTTCAAGCTTGCTTGCTTTGGCTAGGAGAAGTCCAAGTGAATTGATAGTGATGTCGGTGTCATTTACCATCAACACTTTTAAATTACTTAAGTTAGGATTGTTTAATATTTTGCCGCTTAGGTTTTTGCAGTGAAATAAGACTAGTTTTTCAAGCTTGCTTGCATTGGCCAGGAGGCGTCCAAGTGAATTGACAGTGAGGTTGCTGTTATTTACCTGAAAATCTTTTAAGTTGCTTAAGTCTAGGTCATTTGGTAATTCGCTCATTAATTTTTTACAATCAGTTAAGTCCAATTTTTCAAGCTTGCTTGCGTTGGCCAGGAGAAGTCCGAGTGAACTGATAGTTATGTCGGTGTCATTTACCTTCAACTCTTTTAAGTTGCTTAAGTTAGGTTTGTTTAGTAATTCGCCACGCAGGTACTGGTTAGATAAATCAAGTGTTTCAAGCTTGCTAGCATTAGCGAGGAGACGACCGATCGAATTAATGTTGTAGGTGATTTTGCTTTCACGTAACTTCACTTCTTTTAAGCTACTTAAATCCAGGTCATTTGGTAATTCGCCGATTAAATTATTACAGTCAGTTAAATCCAATTTTTCAAGCTTGTTAGCCTTAGCCAGGAGACGGACGAGTGAATTAACCGTGATGTTGGAGCCGTTTAACTTCAACTCTTTTAAGTTACTTAGGTCAAGGTCATTGAGTAATTCGCCACTTAAGTTTTTACAATTAGTTAAATCCAGTGTTTCAAGCTTGCTAGCCTTAGCAAGGAGATGGGCGAGTGAATTGACAGTGATGTTGGAGCCATTTAACTTCAATTCTTTTAAGTTACTTAAGTCCAGGTCATTTGATAATTCATCTTTTAATTTGTTAC
>JACPOX010000309.1 GCA_016191305.1 Legionella longbeachae
ATGGGCATCCACTGGCAAATTTAATGCTTTGCGTTGCGTTAAAGTGTCTTTCACATTGGTTATTTTTTCAATTAAGGGATGGCCAACAAAATTTACTGGAACTTGTTCTTTTTCATATAAAATTTTTTCAAAGGGTAAAATAACAGCCATCTTATCAATGCATTGTTTAATAAGGTGAATGCGTTTGGCTTTCCATGCCCAGATTTGAGGGCTTATATAATATAAAATTTTAATACCAAGTTTTTTCTTTGCATATTGTGCCAGTCTTAAATTAAAACCAGGATAATCAACCAAGATGAGTAGATCTGGCTTTTGCTGGTTTAGATGTTTTTTTATTGCCAGAAATGCTTGACGTATTATTTTAAGATGGAGAAGTACTTCGGTAAATCCTGTGACACCAAAACGTGCCAAGTCAGAAATGAGTGTTGCACCAGCGTCAGCCATATGTTGACCACCAATCCCACTAATTTCTATATTGGGATTGGCAGCCTTTAATTGACGAATTAGAACTGAGGCATGTGCATCACCGGATTCCTCTCCTGCGATGATAACAATCCGTTTATGCTTTTGCATGATGTTCCATTAAGTGAGCTTGAATGAGTGAGGTGATTTTTTCTGCTGTTTCTAGTGCATACAATCCATCTTCGCCCGGAACCAGTGGGGTAGTATCTTCTTCAATACACTTTATAAAGGCTTTGATTTCAGCATGTAAAGCGTCACTATTCTCAAATTGTTTTTGCTCATGCGTGATATCTGGAATGCCCGGGAACATTTCTCCAGCCCCTTTTTTAAAGACCGAAAGCTGTTTGTTTTGATAATCTATCGAAAGATAGGAGTTTTCCTGAAAAATTCTTGTTTTGCGTTCTGTTTTAAAACTAATTCTACTTGCTGAAATATTTGCAACACAATGATTGGCAAAAGTAATTCGTGCATTTGCAATATCAATGGCTTTGGTTAATACAGGGGCACCTTGAGCAAGAATAGAAACAACAGGGCTCTTAACCATGTTTAGAATCAAATCGATGTCATGTATCATCACATCAAGGACTACATTAACATCGGCGCCACGTGGATTGAAGGGGGCAAATCGATTCGCTTCTATGTACAAAGGCGTTTTTAAATACTGATCTAAAGCCAATCGTGCTGAATTAAAACGTTCAAGATGACCTACTTGTAATTTTACATGCTGCTGTTGAGCAAGTTGAACTAACTCTTTTGCTTGTTCTATTGTAGTAGTAATTGGTTTTTCAATTAAAACATGTATACCTTGTTCTAAAAAAGATTTTGCAATTTCAAAATGCGTGCTCGTAGTCGTCACAATACTTACGGCATCAACTTTACCAAACAAATCACAATAATCAGTGTAAGCAGGAACTTCTAATTCAAGGGAGACCTTTTCTACAGCATTTTGATCTAGATCGCAGACAGCTACTAGTTCTGCATTAGAAAGGAGTTGATATTTCTGTGCATGAAATCGACCTAAATAGCCCACGCCAATCACTGCACAACGAATTTTGTTCATTCTTTTTCATATGCTAATTATTTAGACGAATGATCGCATTTCTTGGGTGATAAATCAATTTTAAAACGTTATTATTAGCTGCATCATAATAACAATATAACAAATGGATAAATGATGCTTATAGCTGGGGTAGATGAAGTGGGGCGTGGCCCTTTGGCAGGCGCAGTAGTTACGGCGGCAGTTATTTTAAAAGAGCCTATTGATGGCCTTGCTGACTCAAAAAAGCTAACAGCTAAAAAAAGACAATCATTGTCTTTGCAAATTAAACATCAGGCTCTAGCTTATGCTTATGGTAGGGCAGAAGTAGACGAAATAGATAATCTTAATATACATCATGCGACTTTATTAGCTATGCAGCGTGCAGTTGAGGCCTTACCGATTAAGCCTGATCAAGTTTTGGTTGATGGGTTATACACGCCTCAATTAAGTATCCCTTGTAAAGCCATAGTGCAAGGTGATGATTTGATTCCTGAAATTAGTGCGGCTTCCATTTTGGCGAAAGTATTGCGTGATGCAGAAATGGAAGTCCTAGATGCGATTTATCCAGGATATGGTTTTGCGGCACATAAAGGCTACCCAACTGTTGCACATCGAGAAGCATTAAAGCGACTAGGTCCTTGTATTATTCATAGGCGCAGTTATGGATTGGTAGCTTCTTTGTTATAGAGAATGGAGTTTGAAAGATGAAGGACATAATTTATGAAAAAAATAAATTCTCATAAAGTAAATTGTTACGAATTTGCTTTAATGGCTCAATTTTTTACAATTATATTATCCTCAAGTAGGCTTGGTCGGGGAAAATTTATCCTGCATTAAAAATTCCTTCTAAATTAAAAGACTACAGATATCATAAGTTTCTAGGGGCAAATATAAGCTGGGCTTAATGTCTGATAAGGAGCGTATTTAGACAATCTTTGTATTTTTGTGTACAGAAAAAAAAAATTAATATCAGGTCATAGAGCCTGATATGAGTTTAATAACGGCGGCTATCTCTTGGGATGCCACGCAATGAGAAAGAAATTATTGAGTTTAAGGATAAATATTTGCCTATCCTTCTCAAGAAAACATCTAAAGTAGGTCATATTGTTCCCCAAAATAGAGAAGTATTTTGTTAATATTCTCACTTCATATAATCCAACATCTTCATAAGATACAGCCTATTAGATCTGAATATGAAATACTGAAAACGATTAAAAGTGGATTATTCCAAATGTGTGAAAGTATTGGAACTGTTACATTGTATGGAAACTCGGGTTAGTCGTCTTATTGTCCTTAATTTAAACTGTTAAATAAAATCTTATGTGAACTAATCGACATCAAAACCCCAAAACTTGCTAAAAAGGTAACCATCGCAGTGCCTCCATAGCTGACCAAGGGTAAAGGTATACCGACGACAGGAATGATTCCCATAACCATACCAATATTAACAAAACCAGAAAAAAAGAAGGACATGGCAAGACTAGCTGCCAAGAGTCGAGTAAATGTGGTTTGCGCATTGGAGGCTATGTTAAGACTTCTTAGTGAAATTAGAACGATGAGTGCTATAATAGCAAATCCTCCTGCGAAGCCAAATTCTTCGCCACTTACAGCAAATATAAAATCGGTAGCATGCTCTGGTAGGAAATTCAAATGAGATTGACTGCCTTCTAACCAACCTTTTCCAGAGAGCCCTCCTGAACCAATTGCAATTTTGGATTGGATTATATGATAGCCTGAACCCAAAGGATCTTGTTCAGGATCAAGCAAGGTATATACTCTTTGCTTTTGATAATCATGCATCACATGCCAGACCACAGGAATAGCTAAGCCTACCAATAACATAAGTAATAAAATCAATTTAAAACGAATACCAGCTAAAAATATGACGCATAATCCAGCAGAAGATACCATAATTGCGGTGCCTAAATCAGGCTGTTTTGCAATTAATAGTGCTGGAACACAAATAATTAGTCCTGCAATAAAAATGGATTTTAAACTACTAGGATGGGTTTGACGGTCAAAATACCAGGCAGTCATCATGGGTACTGCAAGCTTCATGATTTCAGAAGGTTGAAAACGGAATAAACCCAATTCCAGCCATCGTTGCGCTCCTTTGCCGATTTTGCCCATAAGCATAACTGCAATTAATAAGGTTAATCCTATGCTATATAGCCAAGGAGTCCATATTTTATATTTATGGGGAGGAATAAAGCCGAGTACAATCATAATAAGCGATGCAAAAATTAGTCTCATTGATTGTCGTAAAATTATCCCAGAGTTCGCATTGGATGCGCTATATAAAATCAAAAGACCAAAACTTATCAATACGAGCAACAAGCCCAGTAGAGGAAAGTCTAAATGTAGTGCTTTAGCTGTGAAACGATAAACTGGTGTACTGTGTCGTCTGTTCATGAGTCTGTTTTCATCGGATAAAGTTGATAATAAGTATCGAGTACTTGGCGTGCAACAGTTGAGGCAGCGACATCATTTTCGACGACAACTGCTAATGCAATTTCTGGTTTTTCCACTGGAGTAAAGGCAATGAATAACGAGTTGTCACGTAATGCCTCTGGGATATCTTCATATTTTACTTTTTCATACTGTCTGCCACTAAATACTTGTGCTGTACCAGTTTTCCCTGCTACTGGGTAGGGGGGATTGCGTCCAAAGCGATATCCTGTGCCTTCATTACTGGTTAAAACGCTATGCATCGCTTCTGCAACAATACCCCAGTTTGCTTCATCTTTGAGATAAATAGGATATTCTTCAATCGGTTTGTATCGTTTTCCTTTACCACTGTCACTATTCACTGTTTTTGTTAATAAATGAGGTCTGAATCGCTGTCCATGTTGACTTAAAGATGCAGTCGCATTTGCTATTTGCAATGGAGTAGCAAGCATAAAACCTTGGCCTATCGATGTAATCAATGTATCGCCTGGATACCAAGTAACTCCTTTAGTTTGTCTTTTCCAACGCAAACTGGGTACGATACCAGAGGCTTCCTCATAAAGATCAATATGACTTAAATGGCCAAGACCAAATTGAACCAACATATCCTCAATATTGGATATCCCCATTTTATTACCTAATTGATAAAAATAAGTATCACAAGAGACGGTAATTGCTCTTTTAAAATTAATCATTCCATGCCCCGTTTTTTTCCAGTCTCGATAGATGTGACTGGAGGTAGGAAGTTTATATTTTCCTGGGTCATAAATTGTTGTTGAAGTAGTAATAAATCCTTTATCTAAGCCTGCTAAACCAACAAAGGGTTTAATTGTTGATGCAGGTGGATATACACCACGTACTGCTCTATTGAATAAAGGTCTTTGAAGGGTATTAGATAGTTTCTTGTATGCTTTGGAGCTGACACCACTTACAAAAATATTGGGATCAAAACTGGGCGAACTGACCATGGCCAGTATTTCCCCGTTTTTAGAATTAATCAGCACTACAGCGCCACGTTTATCTTTAAGAGCCTCATAAGCGGCTTTCTGAAGTCGAATATCAAGACTTAAATAGAGTTTGGCTCCTGAATGAGGATTTATTTTATTAATTACTCTGAGTGTACGTCCACTCACGTCTGTTTCTACCATTTGATATCCTACTTTGCCATGGAGAATATCTTCATAGTATTTTTCAATGCCTGCTTTGCCTATAAAATTAGTCGCACGATAATTAGTGGGATCTACAGTTTTTAATTCCTGAATATTGATTCTTCCGACATAACCTAAAGCATGTGCAGTCAATTCACCCAGTGGATAATGACGCATCAAGCGTGCTTTTATACTGACACCAGGAAAATGATATTGATTGATGGCAAAAAGTGCGACTTCTTCTTGAGTTAATTTTAGCTTAATAGGTATGGGTACAAAGGAACGATTTTGCCTACGAGTTCGTTTAAAATTCTCTACATCCTCATCCGTTATCGAAGGAATCAGCTTTTGTAATTCAGTCAATGTTTGCTCTATGTTTTTAACATGTTCTGGAATAATTTCTAGGACATAGACCGGGATATTTTCTGCGAGCAATACTCCATTTCTATCAAGAATTACTCCTCTTGGTGGTGCAATTGGAATGATACTCATTTGATTTTTTAATGAGAGCGTTTGATATTTTTTGAATTCGGAAATTTGTAAATATGCCAATCTTAGAACAAGTATTAAAGATAAAATAATAAGTAATGCGACCAGTAAGTTAATCCTAAAAAGTTGATGCTGGGATTCTATCCGATAGTTTTTGAATGATTGATTCAGACCCATGAAATATAGTCAGTTAAGGTGGACGCAAAAACTGCATAGTAACTTAAAATGGGTCTATTTACTAGGGCATGATCTAGGATGGTAAACTGTTGCCTTAGAAAGGGAAATTGCTATTTTTTACAGAATTTAGTTCTTCGAAGATATTCATGACCTCTTGGCTCTTTTCTTGAGGCATAACTTTCGATATTATTTGTGCTTGAAGTACGCCTTCAATCAAATAATGCTTATTTTTTAATCGATCGCACAATATATCAAACCTATCTTCTTTAGCAAATAATTTAATAAACCTTAATAATGTTTTAAAATCTGTTAAATATTGATCTATGTCTATTTTATTTTCATCTTGAATATGATGTAGTAAATTTTTCTTTTGGTTTTTATCATTTATCACATCAAAGTATTTGATTAATATTTGAGGAGAATTGATGAAATGAGCATATTGTGTGTGCAATTCATAGCAATTTTTGTCAAGAAGAGCTCTTTCTAGTAATTCTAAGTCGTCAAAATCTGTCATTAGATTTGGATTACTTTTTAAATGACTGAGAAGCAGCTCATAGCGCATGTTTTTAGGAAATAACATAATAAAATCAAATAATTGTATAGAATCTTTTATTTTGATTAAACTTAAATTTGAAAATTCTTTTCTTAGATCTTTTGATATCAGTTTTAATAAACTTAGTAGTTGCGGTGTTAAGTTGAACTGGTGAATGTATTGCTTTATTAATTCATATCTTTGCTCCTCTGTTTTGAATAATTTGATAAATTTTAAAATTTTTATAGGGTCAGAAGTAATTTTTTCAAACTCCATGTTTTTTTCATTTTCAAGGTACTTTAAAAAATTACTTTGTTGTTGTGAGTTCTCACATAGTTTTAAAAACTCTATGATCCGTTCTGAGGAATTTATTAGGCAAGTAAATTTATATATAAAGTTTTCACGCTGTTGAGAAGAGGGGATTATTTTTTTGAAACTAGATAAATCACTAGGTTTTTCTATTAAATGATGATAGTAAGCCATATTCTCAATTAGAAAACTATATCTTTCATCTGGCTTAGTGCATTGAAAAATTATTTTTAATTTTGATAACTCATCAATTTTTGTTGGATTTTTTTTATGCTCTTCGTAATAATTAAATTCTTCTTTGGTAAAGGATGTTACTAAATAAGATTGAGATTGTTCATCGATATCGATATTTCTAGTATATTTGTATTTATATTCCAGGAGATTTTTAGATTCATTTTTCTTATCTCGATGATCATTCCATCGAGGAGTATATCCTTCCGCTAAACAACCTTCTATGTCTAATCTTATAAAGTTGTTATGAATTATTTTATTCTCAAACGATTTATACAGAGTTATTGTGTTTAGGTCTTTCTTTAAAAGCTCACATTTTCCATTTTCTGTAGGAAAAGGATGATTATATAGCTCTTGTAATTTATCTGGATCCA
>JACPOX010000310.1 GCA_016191305.1 Legionella longbeachae
TAATAGCTTTCTTGGCAATATTTAAAATCTTATCTTTTATTGATACTAATTGTTCTTGAAAATGCAATTTTTCATCATAAATTTTATGATATATATTTTTATCGATTACAACACCGAGACCTGAAGTATCGATGTAGCCAAATTTTCCAGGATCTAAATTAACTGTTTTAAACAAAAGGTTTAATTCTTGAGAACCATTTTCAATTTTATTTAGGGAAAATGTATTAAATTTTTCGTTTTTTCCATATATATAGTAATTAGTTCCCTGTTTAATGATAATCGCATGTGGATGTGGTGTTTCAGATTTTTCAAGGGGAGATTTTGAAATGAAATTCTCATGGATCTTTTTTAAAGCACTTCCTTCAATTGACATATTTATTGGAAAATTTACTAAGGTCAGGGGATAGGTGTCATCTCGATGGGGTTTATGATACTTTTTTTTTCGATGAAATTCTTTTAATTTTTTGATTAGTTCATTCACCGTTGGATTTGTTAGATTAAAATATTTTCCCTGAATAACCGACTCACCAAAATTTTCTTTTGCTTTTTCTTCGCCAATAAACAAATTTAGCTTTCCTAAGGAATCCCGAGATCCTTCAGTATCCTTTTTTGCTCTTACTAAATTTATGACTAAATTGCGATGGGGTTCCCAATTATCGAGATCTGGATGATTTGCACTGTATGGAATAAACTTATTTACTTTTTTGTAAATTTTTTTTGATATATCTTGGAGTAACTGATTTTTCCTACTTCCATCAATTTCCTTTTTTGGCTTCATATTATCCTCATGGTAAATAAATGAACAATATAAGTATAGAATAATTTATCTAATGGAGTATAAAAAAAGCATCTTGTGAGGATATTTACTTATGGTAAGGGTGGTTATTTATAATCGACCAAGCTCTATATAACGTTTCCAATAAAATAATTCGAACTAAAGGATGGGGAAGAGTTAGTTTGGATAAAGACCAATATTCGTCACACAAGTTAAGAATGTCTTGGGATAGACCTTCTGGTCCACCGATTAAAAAGCAAAGATGGCTGCTTGTTTGCTGCAACTGAGTGATTTTAGTAGCCAATTGTTCGCTACTAAATGATTTTCCATTAATTTCTAAAGCGATAATACGCGCGCTATTGGGCAAGGCTTCTTTGATTAAAGCAGATTCTTTTTCTAATATTCGCAGCAAATCAGATGATTTACTGCGTCGAATTAGGGGAATTTCAATGATTTTTAGTTGAATCCCATCATTAAATCGTTTGGCATAATCATTAGCTCCTTGATTGACCCAGTCAGGCATCTTATTGCCTAAAGTAATGATGGTAATCTTTAGCATAATTCTAACCTAAAAGATTCAATTTTTTGGACGTTCTTCCCACAGGCCTTCCAGGTTATAATATTGCCGGCTTTCAGCTTGCATGACATGTACAATAAAGTCGCCGAAATCTACAAGCACCCAGTCTCCATTTTCTAAACCGGTGCAATTTATGGCAGAAATGCCTATAGACTTCATTTCTTCCATTAGTTTTTGCGCAATTGCTTTGACATGCCGGGAAGCACGGCCTGAAGCAATAATCATATAGTCAGTGATGGTTGTTTGTTCACGAACATCAATTACTTTAACATCAATTGCTTGATTGTCATCAAGGAATTGCAAAAGTTTGGTTAGTGCAGGATTTTGATCTGGCATAAGTAAGGTAATTCTCTATAAAAAACGATGAATGATAGCAGTATTTTCTTTATTTAAAAAGATACAAAAGCGGATATTTCAGGGGGCTATGCATGAAAAAACTCCCGACATCTACGTTCCACGGTTCATCCTGCGGAATTCATTCATCTAGTTAGATTCCTGGATCCCGCGAACAAGTCACGGGACTTGGAAAAGAAATCATATTGAATACAATATATTCAATTTAAGCATCATCCTCTAAGCGAACATGAATTAGTAAAAACTTTATTACAGCAAATATGACCAGACAACATAAAAAAGCAAGAAAAATGATGCCTAGTTGTTGAGTAAATGCTGTAGCATAAAGTGTCTTTAATACAGCAATATTAGTTTCGCCTGCAGGGATTGCCGTGAGCGATGCTAACTTGCCAGATAAAAATCCTCCAATTCCTAAGGAAACAAAAAAGATTCCCATCATCGTGCTGACTTTATTTTTATCAGCGAGCAGTGTGATTGCTGATAATCCGACTGGAGATAACAGTAATTCAGCTAATGAAAACATTAAATATGTAGGTATTATTAAGAGGGGAGAGAGTAAGACATTCTTGTCAGTGAAATTACTAACTAATGCTATAAGAGCATAAGCTGCAGTTGTAATAAAGATAGCGCATAAGAATTTTCTCCCTATGCTCATTCCACGTTCCATTAAGTTAAGTTTAGGTGTCTTTTTGGCTAAAAAATAGCCAAAAAATAACATACCAATACTTTGGATGGTGACAAAATAGGGTGCTGGGAAATGAATTCCACAAAAAGTGGGTTCAACTACTCTAGAAATGAACAGAGTCAGTGACATAAACATTTGAAAATAAAACGACCAAAACACCACTGAAATGATGCACAATAAGCCTATAACTAAAGTTTGTCGCGATTGAATAGCATTTTCTCTGCTTACAGCATATAAAATATATACCGCTGAGAACAATACGACAAGACCGAATATAAGATCGGCTAAATGGGGTGAATTCAAAATATAAAAGGATAAAGACCAAAGAAATAACATTAATCCAAGAGCAGATAGAATTTTTTTATATTGAAAAACAAAAGGGTTATAATCTCTTATATTGTATTTTTTTATACCATAATAAAAGACAATAAATGCGATAATCATTCCAAGTGCAGCACTTGTAAAAGAGGCTTTCCAACCTAAATACTCCTGAAGAATACTGGGGAGTGTTGTTCCTAAAATAATCCCTGTAGTTATTCCCATGTAAAAAATAGTAAAGCCACTTTCCCGACGAGCTGAGCCCATAAGATATTCATTGCCCAAAAGTGACGATATGTTCGGCTTTAATAAACCAGTTCCCACTGCAATAGCAGCTAAGGCTGCGGTGAGTATGGTCGAATTATCGACCACTGATAAAAGACAATAACTTGCAAAAAGTACAACAGCACCGAGTAAAATGGCTCTTTTTTGTCCAAGTAACTTATCAGCTATCCAACCACCAACAACGGGAGAAAGATAAGTTAAGGCGGTAAATGATCCGACTAAAGAATATATTTGCTTATCTGGCCATTTAAAATGTAGGGCTAAATAGAGAGCTAAAAGGGATTGGACTACATAAAATCCATAACGTTCCCACATTTCAGTGGCAAAAAAGATACGAAGAGATTTTGGGTGTTTTTCAGAATAATTATGCACTTTATATATATACTTTGGTTAATAATAATATAGCCATACGATAACATTATTTATTGCGTTAGACAAAATGTTTAAATGATAATAAATAGGGTAGCTTCGAACTGGTATAACAGCCAGAAACTAACCTATAGTGCGAGCACTCTATTTCAATTTAACACTTAAGGAACTGAGCTGGTATTATCTAATACCAAGACAAAGGCAAATAAGAGTGAGGTAGATGATAATGAACCAAGGAAACTAGGTGTAATATTTTAAATATTTAAGATATTTTTAATTTGAGCTTTGGTGATTTAAAATAGTAGATGCACAGACATATAGCATCATCCACTTAGTTTTAGACAAGGCGCAAGTGAGCGCGGCGAGGGAGTGTACATGTAATGGCGCCAACTTAAGGAAAAAGCAGTCTGGGTGGAGCGCTGTGCGCATCCGTGGAAAATTAGAACGTGAATTAGATTAATCGTCCACCACTGCAGCCACCATCAATTACTAATTCACTTGCAGTCACGAATTTAGATTCATCAGAAGCTAAATATAAAATACCATAGGCAATGTCCAAAGGTTCACCCATATGGCCTATAGGTTGTAATTGATCTTGTTGGGCACGACTTTCTGTATAGTTTCCAGAATTTTGAGCAATTTCCTCAGTTAATGCGGTACGAATGTATCCTGGATGAATTGAATTAACTCTTATTTTATCTTTAACATACAGCATGGCATCTGTTTTACTCATCAACCGGACTGCTCCTTTTGCAGCATGATTTGCGGGGTAATCTGGGGTCCCTAATAACCCATGAAGGGATGAAATATTGATAATACTGCCGCCGCCAGCTTTTTTTAGGTGGGGTATTGCATGTTTTGTGCAAAAAAGAACACCTTTAACACTCACAGCCATAACTTTATCCCAATCCTCCTCCAGAAACTCATGAGTAGGATTATTACTGCCAATTATTGCTGCGTTATTGACTAACACATCTATGCGACCAAACTGATTAGCAATCTCTTGTATTATCCCTTTCACTTCAGTTTCACTACTGGTATCCATGTGCCAAAATCCAGCTCTTCCACCTTCCTGCTGTATTTTTTGAGCTATTTTATTTCCTGCGAGATCATTAATGTCTGTCAAAGCAATTATAGCTCCTTCTTTTGCCAGAAGAGAGCATGCTGCTTCACCAATTCCTGAAGCTCCGCCTGTAATAATAATTACCTTATCTGAAACGCGCGACATTGGTCGTCCTAAAAATGTAGATTATATATGGATTAATGTAGATTATACATGGATTTCTTATTTAAGAAATTATTTATGGGCTAGCCATTCGTCACGATCTTAAATAAGTTTTATTAGCTCGTGTTTGCAATGCTTGATAAAAGTCGGGTGGTTAAGAA
>JACPOX010000042.1 GCA_016191305.1 Legionella longbeachae
ATCCACATTACAGATTATTAAGGAGCATTTGCAAAAAAACAATCAGGTTTTAGTCTTCATTAATCGTCGTGGTTTTGCACCCGTTTTGTTATGTCATCAATGCGGTTGGATGGTAGACTGCCGGGCTTGTGACAGTCATTTGACCCTACATAAACAGATAGGAAAAATGATTTGTCATCATTGTGGTTTAACACAAAAAACTCCAGATTCTTGTCGTAGTTGTCAAAGTAAAGAATTAATTCCAGTTGGAGCAGGAACTCAGCGGGTGCATGAGTTTTTAAGTAATTACTTTCCTAAAACTGAGGTAGTACGTATAGACCGTGATGTAGTACGTAAAAAAAATTCACTAGATGAACACTTAGATAGAATCCATAAGGGTGAGGCTCAATTAATAGTCGGTACGCAAATGTTAGCCAAGGGCCACCATTTTCCTCGTCTTTCTCTGGTCGTTGTTCTAGATGCGGATGCAGGACTATATAATCAAGACTTTCGTGCTTTAGAGCATTTGGGCCAATTGTTAACACAAGTTTCAGGACGGGCGGGAAGAGCAGAGCAAGCGGGTCAAGTTTTAATTCAAACGCATGTACCGAATCATCCTTTACTTAATTTGCTGATTCAGCAAGGCTATGATGATTTTGCTGATGCTTTATTAACTATGCGTCAAGGAGCTCAATTACCCCCTTTTCATTACCTCGCTATTCTTAGGGCGCAAGGAAAAGTATCGGGTAGCGTATTAAAGTTTTTACATGCCACTAAAGATCAAATCCAAATTCATCCCATTACAGTAATGGGACCGGCACCGGCGCCTATGTTTCGTAAGGCCGATCAGTATCGTATGCAATTATTAATTAAATCACCCTCACGTAAAGCCTTAAAAAGTTCGTTAACCCAATTAAGAAAATGGTTAACAAAAAATAAACTAAGTAATGGTGTGCGTTGGAATGTGGATGTGGATCCTATGGATTTATCCTAAAACAGAAAGGAGACATAGATGACTGATCTTAAGCTTGATGTTCATAAAATGATTTTCTCCATTCCATGGGGAGATATGGATGCATTGGGACATGTGAATAATGCCCGTTATTTTGATTATTTTCAGGAGGCACGCATTGAATGGTTAAGAGATCTAAATATCAGTATGACTGAAACAACGGGTCCTGTAGTGATTCACGTAGCATGTACCTTTTTAAAACCGGTGATTTATCCTGCGACAGTTACTTTGTGCTCCAAAATACACAGTCTTGGTCATTCCAGTATGATGATGGATCATGATCTGTACCAAGAAGAGGTGCTCATGGCACAAGGCAGTTGCAAAATCGTTTGGGTGGATTATCAACGCAATAAATCCATACCTTTACCCAAGGTTTTTCGTACTCTTTTTTGAAATATTAAACGACTTGACACTCATCCTGACGCACAGTATAAATTAAATGCACGAGGGATTAAAAGGAGAAGTTTATGAGAGGAGAATTAGAGTTATATCAGAAAGATATTGATGTGGCCTCCAAACCAGTCTTAGCACGTCTTGAGCATTATCATAAGGTGATGTATGAAATAAGAAAATTATTAAAAGACTATTTTTTTAATATATCACGCACACAAAAGCTAACCGAATCAGCGCAAAAAGAAGAGCTAGTTTTTAGCTTCAACTTAGTCAAAAAAGCAATGGAAGCATGTCTAGTTAATGAGGAAATATTAATCCAGAGTGCTCAAAAATTTAAGAACGAAGCGGGTCAACCATGTTTTGTTACAGCTTTTGATAGTCATATTGCAAATAGTGGTTTAGCCCTTGAATTCCAGGAGGAGAATAGCCTCTATATTTTTAAACCAGAAAAGCCTTATACACCAACAGCACAAGCATTTATGCAACAATTTGCATATGCTTTAAGTGTTTATCGAATTGGTCTTGGCGTTTATGAAATTTATTGTGCTATTTATTTTTCCAAAGAAACTCAAACGGAGCATTTTAAAAACTACATTGAGTCAGCACAACATTTAAAACAACAGCTTGCTGGGCAAGAAGTAAATCTAATTGATTTACATAGCCAAACTAAAACATTAAAAAAAGAAATCCTAAGTATGCTGCGGACTGAGAAAATACATCAAGGAATAGATTCTTTTAAATATAATATTGAATCCATTACAAATGTATTGATTCAATTGTTGGAGTCTGGCGCAATTCATGTGCAGAATTGCTATAAAGAATTTCCTAACAATGCTATTTTATGGATGCTTCATGACAGAAGTTGGCATTCCTTACTAAAGAATCTTTCCAAACTCCTATATGATGATCAATATACCTATTCTACTTTATATGGCACATTGGAAATTAAAAAGGAATTTACCAAACTTATTCAGTCAGAAATCAATCATTTTGTTGATGCTTCATTAGTAAAGACCCCTTTGTTAAAAATTGAGTTATTAAAAAAAGCTGCGAAACTTATTACTGAATTAAAAATTGATATCCTGTCACAGCTTGCCGAAAAAGGAATTGAATTGGTTGAAGCGCCAAACTTAAATTTGTTTTCAAATTCTAGTACTCCTAATATGTATCAATTCCCCAATATTTATAAATTAATGTACGCTTATCAACAAAAGCACTCCCCACAAAAGATATCAGATGAAGAATTGATTGATGAGAAGAAAAGCGAAGATTTTTATCATAATTAACTCTTCATATATGAGTTCGATATAAAAAATTAATTTATTTTTATATCGAACCATTTTTATTCATTTATCTAAAGCGAGCCATATACCCTCAATGCGCATTATTTGCATCAAATGTTAATAAAATGTTAATAAAGATCATTTAAAATCAAACAAAAAAATTAATAATTTAGTTTTTAAAGTTGAAAAATAAATGAGGGGTAAGCTATTGTGTTTAGCAAAAAAATTAGGGTAAACAAAAATCTATTAATTAATAAATCTCGTGATTTTAGTATAGAAGTACAGCGTCAAACGCATTCGTTCTTTATGACTAAGACAAAAAAATTGGCAAACAGTTTCGTTAAGGTTCTAAATAGAGCGTACTTATCTGCCGATAATGATATAGGTGTGGAATCTCATTATAAGGGAGTAAGTTTTCGATTTATGTCACTGGATATTGATAGTATAATGGGTATTATTAAAAATGAAGGGCTTAAAAATAATTGCAGGCCTGGAGAGATAGCAGATAATTTTTGTATCCAAAAATATGTAGAACTAAATGCTCGAAGTCCATGGTTTGGTGGTTGTGCGAAAATTGAAGAAGCAGCAAACATAGGTCACGCAATGTCTCAATATTTCGATATGGAACATAAATACGTACTCTTTATTGAGCCCACACTGCCCAATGATGTGCGTAAAAAAGAGTATGTTAATGTTCTTTATTTTCAACGTATGGGTGAAATAAATCCTAAAGGCCATGAGATGGAAATTATACATTCAAATGGTGATTTTGCAGATTTAGTTCCACATATTATTCGATTTGATGATGTTCCTTTAGCCTTGAATGGGGAGAAAGTGTTTTGTCATTTAACTGAAAAAAAGTTTAATCCCTTAGATTGGATTAAAAAATATGAAAAGGAAACTCCTGAGCATTCACATGAAAAAAGTATTTTCGATAATGGGTTCTGATCACCACAGGGCAGTTTTTCATTCAGATCATTGCATAGTTTCGTTTTATAATCCAAAACGAAACTGCAGAAATTAATCTACTAAGGTCTGGTGACATTTCTACTATTCCGGCCAAAATGAGCTGATTATCTGAGCTTCGATGCTCACATAGTTATCTATACTGAAAATCAGCTCATTTTGACTCGGACTAGCGAAAAGTCAACAGACCTTAATAAGGGAGGTGGCAAATTTGTTTTATAAAAAAAGCGAAAAAATATTCACTAAGAAGCTAAAACAATGCAGTAAACTTGCAAATATTGAATTGTCCAAACACAGCAAAAAATGCGTAGCTCAGCAGACATCGCCTTTTTTTACATCTCATAATCAGGGCAAATCGATAAAAGAGAAAAAAGAGTTCTTATTGAAAAACAAGCCAGTTATTGAAACAAAAAACCAAGCTGAATCATATTTTAAAGAATTAAATTATAATCGTTTGGAGAGCCTGGGATTATTGCCGACTGACATGGACTCTAAGAGTTTTATTGACCGTATGGACAGCATTCGAGTCTTTTATCAAGAGCATTTATTTCATAATAATTTACAAGGTAATCAGGCTTTTTCGCTAAATCGTGCGATCACGAAAACAGCTGCTATTGATTTGCAAGCCAGTGATTCAGGTGAAATGCAGTCAGGTGAGCCTTGGCCTGGAAAAGATTTTTTTATGGATCTCAAACCCGGGGATGATGGCGGACTTTCTACCGAAGAACGCATCATTGGAAGAAAAAAATGCATCGCATCCAAAGGAATGATTTATCGTTATGGTGGATATCCAATGGATAGTTCCATCAACATATTAAAGGAACCTCAATCAGTATTCATCTTAAGTATGCCTGGTTTACAGTTTGAACATCCTCAGCTTGATTATAAAATCTGCATCATCGATGCACACAATCAACCGGAAAAACATCAAACCATTTTGAGTCAATTCGCATGCCATGATAAAGAAGCAATGCTGCGATATATGCCACTGAGAGGTGGTGGATTTAGTTATATTCAACGCAAGGCTAAAGGCGAATTCACCAGCGGTCTTTCAATGAGAAAAGCTATTTTTCTCGATAGAGAAGCTTATTTTAATGAGTTGGTGGAGGATTTTATCATATTATTCAAATCAGCGGAGAATATGGTTGATAAGAGTAAAAAAATCTATCTCAAATTACCTTTTAGGGGAATGGGATATTTTGCTATAATTGATAGTACATATGATATTAAAAATTATCTAATCTCGATTTACCTGGATGCATTAGACCACGTATTAAAAGTAGAAAATTTTCCGCAAATTGCCGTCATTGAATGTGCCGTCTTTGGGGAAGAAATGAGACAAGTGGTTGATTTGTGCCGGAATAAAAAAGAAAATAAAATTAATAATATAGAGCTTTTCTTTCCTAGCAATTCGGATTCACTTGATTTTACTGGGATTAGTGCGGAGCAATATCATTATTGTGTTGCTAATCCTTCAGATGTTAATAGTTATCCAGGGAATGAGATTGGGTATTCAATTAATCATCCAACCAGTGTGGAGTCTGCCATTGGGAATAATACGGATATTCGATATATTCAAAATCACTCCCTCAATCCCGCGTTATTAGATATTAAAAATTGGATTGGAATCTCGACCTCTATAGTCAAGAGAAGAGATCTTATAAATGATGTACTAAAAAATAATACAGAGGATAACACTATAGAAGAAAAGCAGACTTGCAGGATTTTTTAAATTCATGGATGAAGCGATGCAACACATGCCTTTTATTACCCCTAGTCTTTAAACTGCAATAGGAGCTTTGATTGCTGGGTGAGACTGGTAATTGGCAAACTCAAAATCATCAAAAGCGTATTCAAACATCGATTCAGGTTTGCGTTTGATATTTAAAGTGGCTAAGGGTAAAGGTTCTCGAGCTAATTGAGTGTGTGTTTGTTCCAAATGGTTCAGGTACAAATGGCAATCACCACCGGTCCATATAAAATCACCTACATTTAGATTGCATTGTTGTGCCATCATATGTGTGAGTAAGGCATAAGATGCAATGTTAAAAGGAACGCCCAGAAACACATCAGCAGAGCGTTGATATAATTGGCAGGAAAGCGTGTTGTTCGCTACATAAAATTGGAACAGAGCATGGCATGGCATTAAGGCCATTTGATCTAACTCACCCACATTCCATGCGCTAACAATCAAACGGCGTGAATCAGGGTTAGTGCAGATCTGCTGTACTACTTCACTCAATTGATCAATCGTGTGGCCATCTGCTGTTGGCCAGCTTCGCCATTGTTTGCCATAAACAGGCCCTAAATCTCCATTACTATCTGCCCATTCATCCCAGATAGTTACCCCATTTTTATTTAAATAGGCAATATTGGTATCGCCACTTAAAAACCAGAGTAGTTCATGAACGATGCTACGCATATGTAATTTTTTGGTTGTTAATAATGGAAAACCTTGGCGTAGATCAAAACGCATCTGATAACCAAAAACTGATAATGTTCCTGTGCCTGTTCGATCTGTTTTTTCTACGCCATGTTGTAAAATATGCTCTAATAAGTGTAAATAAGTTTTCATCGTTTAACCCACCATAACCAAAATCCAAGTAAAAACATAGGGATAGATAAAATTTGTCCCATCGTCAACCATCCGAAGGCAAGGTAACCTAATTGTGGATCAGGTTGTCGGAAAAATTCTGCAATAATACGGCAGACAGCATAACCGATTAAAAAGACCGCTGAGACACGACCAGTAAGGCGTGGTTTGCGCGCATAAATCCAGACCAGTAAAAATAAACCAATTCCCTCTAGGCTAAACTCATAAATTTCTGAAGGATGGCGTGGTTGGTTGTCGACGTGGCTATATACCATGCCCCAAGGCATGTCGGTGACCCGACCCCATAGTTCGCCATTAATAAAATTACCGATACGCCCTGCACCTAAACCAAGAGGAACCAAAGGAGCAACAAAATCACCTACCTCCCAGAAAGGCTTTTTACATTTGCGAGCGAAAATCCACAGTGCAACAATAACACCAAGCAAGCCGCCATGAAAAGACATGCCACCTTGCCAGATTTTAAATAAAGACAATGGATCATGCACTAATTCTGGGAAATTATAAAAAAGCATATAACCTATGCGGCCACCAATAATGACTCCCAAACCTGCATAAAAGATCAAATCACTAATTTGTTCGGAGGTCCAATTCAATTTATAGTGCTTCATGCGCCAATGAGCTAGTAACCAAGCGCTCACAAAGCCAATCAAATACATCAAACCATACCAATGTACTTGTAATGGACCGAGGGAAAAAGCCACGGGATTTATGTAGGGGAAGGTTAACATATATCTTTAAGTTCCTTTTTTTTCCGGTAGATAGAATGGGTGCGAACTCATACAGCTTTTCCAGACCTGATTAAGCTGCCCAATCCTTCTTCTTCCAAAGCTTTTTGCATATGAAAGCGTATTTGTGCGGGATGTTCAAATTCCAGAACTTCAGCAAGAATTTTGCGGGCATTGGCAATAGCAAAATTTCGAATCACCCATTTCACTCGAGGTAAACTGGAAGAGTTCATACTTAAGGTATCAAAACCCATGGCGATTAACAATATAACAGCTAAAGGATCACTGGCCATTTCCCCACAAATACTCACTTCGACTCCAGCCGCATGTCCGCCTTCAACTACTTTTAGCAAAATACGCAGTATGGCTGGATGCATGGCATCATAAAGACCAGCAACACGAGCATTATTTCTATCTACCGCTAGGAAGTACTGTGTTAAGTCATTACTGCCAACAGAAATAAAATTAACTCGTTTGGCAATTTCACGTGCTAAATAGGCTGCTGCAGGTACTTCGATCATGACACCTAATTTGGGTTTTTCAATAACACAGCCTTCTTCTAATAACTCTGCAAATGCTTGTTCAACAAGATAGGCAGCCTCTTCAACTTCACTCAAATTAGTAACCATGGGCAACATGATTCGCAAGTTATTTAATTCTTCACTCGCGCGCATCATAGCGCGGACCTGCATTAAGAATACATCGGGATGATCCAATGTTACGCGTATTCCTCGCCATCCCAAATAAGGATTGTCCTCTTCTACAGGAAAATAAGGGAGTACTTTATCACCACCGATATCTAAGGTGCGCATCGTTACTGGATGGGGTGCAAAAGCTTTCAATGTTTGTCGATAAATAATGGTTTGTTCATCTTCAGAGGGAAAATGATCCCTGCTCATAAATGGAACCTCAGAACGATATAAACCAACGCCTTCTGCACCCACACTCATAGATAAACCAGCATCCATAGCTAAGCCTGTATTCACCTGTAAAGAGACCCTATAATTGTCCGTAGTTTCTGCAGGCTTATCGCGTAAACTGACAAGGCTTTGGTTTAATGCCTGTTCTTCTTGCTCCAGAATCTTGTATTCTGCGAGCACAGTTCTAGAGGGGGAAACATAAACTTGTCCGTAATATCCATCAACGACAATGGCACGTCGAGAAACAAATTCCAGTTTTAATCCACGAACTCCCATGACTGTGGGTACTCCAAGAGCTCGCGCTAAAATGGCAACGTGTGAATTATTTGATCCTTTGGCTGAAACTACCCCAGCAAGACATCCTTCAGGAACTTCTGCAAGTGCTGCAGCGGTAATTTCTTCCCCTATTAAAACAGTTCTTTTAGGGTAGTCGATTTCTTCTTGTTGAGACCATTGTAATGCAGCTAAAACGCGCCGCCCTAAATCACGAAAATCACTGGCTCTTTCGCGTAAGTAGGAGTCTTCCATACTTTCGAATTGAGCTATATGTTTTTTAATAACTGTGGCTAAGGCCGCTTGAGCTCCAATTTTTTCTTTGCGAATGACTTGTTCTACCTCAACACCTAGGCTTTCTTTATCAAGAATACGTAAGTACACATCAAAAAGAACATGTTCCTCTTCGGCAACAACTGCTTTCATGCGTCTGCTTAAACGGTGCATGTCTTCTCTGGTAGATTCAAGCGCTTCATAAAACGCATTAATCTCCTCATCCAGAGTTTCAACAGGATTACGAGGTACTGCATCAATATCTGCTTGTGGATAAATAACTACCGCGGTACCTATTCCAATTCCAGGCACAGAACCAATTCCTGCCAGCGCTGTGCTACTCACCTCAACTTTAGTCGTTCCAATTGGCTGAGGTTGTGTCAGTTCTGCTAACTCTCCTGTTGCTTCGGCATGGGCAATAATTCCACCCAGTTGAGCGGCCAATGTAATTAAAAAAGATTCTTCGGTATCATCAAAAGAACGCTGTTCCGCTTGTTGAACAATTAAAACACCATAGAGTTTTCGATGCTGGATAATTGGCACACCTAAAAATGCTTTGAGATGTTCTTCACCCAATAAAGGATTATGATAAAAATCAGGATGAGCTGGCGCGTCTTCGATGTTAATTGGTTCTTCGCGTCGTCCGACAAGACCTACTAACCCACTATCTAGTGCAATACGGACGCGAAATTGGGCGTGTTTATGTAAACCTTCAGTAGCAATGAGAACATATTCCGCATGCTTAGTATCGATGAGGTAAACGGAAGCGGCCTCGACATTAATGGCTTTATTAATTTGTTGCACCAAAATGCCAAGAGCTTCAGAGAGTTGCTTGGCTGCAGTGACTTCTTGAACTATCCGCTTAAGTACTTTGAGCATCTATGCCTATGATTACCTCTTTTTTCGTTTAATACCGTAGGAAGTACGGCGATTTTTTTTTAATAAAGGTTCTAACTCTTTTAACGCTTGTATATAAACTTGACGTTTAAAAAAGATAACCTGTCCTGTTGGTTCATTAAAATCAACCCAACGCCAACTGTCAAATTCTGGTGAATCACTTAAATCCAGTTTCACTTTTTGCTCACTCGCAACAAGCTTTAGCAAAAACCATTTTTGTTTTTGGCCAATTACTAAAGGTTCGCTGCCATGGCGTAGATATTGTTTGGGAAGTTTGTATTTAAGCCAACGCTTAGTAGAGCCAATGACTTCAATATCTTCCTTATCCAATCCTACTTCTTCATGCAATTCACGAAACATTGCTTCTAATGAAGTTTCTCCAGAAGCTAATCCGCCTTGTGGAAATTGCCAAGCATCATGGCCACTTCTTCTTCCCCAAAAAACTCTATTTTGTGCATTGACAAGGATAATACCTACATTCAACCGATACCCGGCACGATCAATTACCATGATGTCACTGTTTAGATTAAACCGCTAATAACTTGATTTTTCCATAAACAGCAAGACCTTGGCAATTAAATATGTAATTATTATTGAAAAAATATAACTACTCAATAAAAACCAGTCTATTTTGAGGACATGTAGCAACTCTTTTGGGTATAGTATCACTTTACCCACTTAGTTTTAGACGAGGCGCAAATTTATTTATGTGAGGAATTGTACAGGGAGAACGCTCGAACTTAAATAAATTTGCAATAAAGTATAAAACTAAATGGAGGCTATAATATAATTAGCAGAAATACTGTGATTTAAAAACATATGAAAAAGAGAATTTTAATTATCAATACTGGCGGGACAATTAGCTGTATTAACACAAAAAACGGTTATGAGCCTGCTCTAGGATATGTGGCATCTGTGTTGCAGCAAATTACTTTGCTTAAACATAAGGATATGCCTGAATATATAATAAAGGAATACGATCCTTTACTCGATTCTTCCAATATGACCGTCCACGATTGGAATCGAATCGCTAAGGATATAGCAGATAACTATGAGCATTTTGACGGTTTTATCATTTTTCATGGCACTGATACCATGGCGTATACTGCATCAGCTTTATCTTTTATGCTAGAACATTTGGGAAAACCTGTGATTATTACTGGCTCGCAGATTCCTTTGTCCGAAGTACGAAATGATGCCATTGATAATGTGGTTACCTCTTTATGGATTTGTGCCCATCAACCTGTGCATGAAGTGTGCATTTATTTCAATCAGCGTCTATTGCGTGGTAATCGAACGCAAAAAGTCAGCTCTCAAGGGTTTAAAGCATTTGATTCACCGAATTTCCCTCATTTGGCATCCATAGGAATAGAAATCAAAGTACAAAAGAATCTTTTGCTAAAATTACCACAAAAAAAATTTTTTCGTTTGCAAACTGTTGAGCCGCAATTTATTGCCAATTTCCGCTTATTCCCAGGTTTTGCTACAGATGTATTAGCTTATATTTTAAATCAACCTTTACGTGCCTTGATCTTGGAAACTTATGGTGCTGGAAATGCTCAAAATAATGACCCTAGATTTTTAAAATTACTTCAAGACGCTTGCGCTCGTGGAGTAATCATTATTAATTGCACTCAATGCCAGCAAGGTGGAGTCAAAATGAATCAATACGCTACAGGACATGCATTAAAAAATGCAGGATTGATTAGTGGTCATGACATGACTCAAGAGGCGGTACATTGCAAATTATTGTATTTATTGAGTAAAAAATTGGATATTTTAGAGGTAAAAAAAATGATGGAAATGGAATTGTGTGGTGAGTTGACATTGTAAATTTGAATATGAGCGATGCTTCTGGCATGCCCATTAAGAGATTGTGTAGGTTGAGGGGCCCAACCTACATTTTAACCCCACTTTTCTATAACTTAATTCAAGCCGAGGCACACAGGCAGTGGAAAACAATTAGCAACACACGGCCCTAATTGACTAATGAATTTTCTATTTCTTCTCTCTCTACAGGTTTTCTGCTTTCAATTTCTTCAAGTGCATTATCCATTGCGACTTTTAATCTGCCTCTGCTGGGTTTGATAGTAGGGGCTTTTATTTTAGCTACTGCGATGAGAGTTACTTGCACGGGTATCGTATCAATAAGTTCTGATTCTTGACAAATCTCGGCATTTTCTCTTTGAATGGCCTGTATTGCTTCAATAACGAAAGTTTTGCGTAAATCGTTGTAATTTGTTTTTTCTCTATCTAAACCGTTGAGTTTTCTCTTGCATTCTAAAATCTGCTTCATGAGGCATTCTTCTTTTTTAGCGCGGATTTCTATAGGTGTGGAATGAGAAATAGTATTGGAAACGGTGTCATATATTTTAGCTAGCATACCTTCATCTGGAGGGCAGATGATATGTTCGCCAAAATAATATATTGCATGAGCACAAAGGAGGTTAAAAGGATCATCATCATCAGCGATATCGATGAAGTTAAATGATTTTTCATTCAGAGCACTGTAAAATCTATCTAGGTTGGAATTTAGTGTACTTAATGTGTTATTTAAAGCACCTCGTTTCCATGATTTTTTTGCACGCAATTTTTCTACTGCAGTATCTGTTTTACTGATTAAATCTTTTATGGTAGCTAAATTATTTTTGTCCGTATCCTCCGTCGAAAAACTTATAACTATCTGTTGCAAATTACGAGTAAATTGTCTTTGTTGTTCGGAGTGTTTCGTATTCCTAAATAAACCTGAAATCGTACCGCTATCCTCTTTAATAGAATCTTCTATTGATTTATTCAAAACGCGATCGATAAGTGCTTGGACTGTCCTAATAAATATTGTCATTGCTCTACTCCTTGAACTGCAATTTAGTTATCATACCGGTATTATTTTTCTTAATATCGAGACAGATTCTTCATTGCATATCTGTTGTTATTAACCTAAGGAAATCATAATTCTCATGAATTTACAGATTATTATTTTAGCTGCAGGCCAAGGGAAACGAATGTATTCCAATATCCCTAAAGTGCTTCACCAAATTGCTGGAAAGCCTATGTTGACACGGGTAGTGGAAACCGCGCAGCAACTAAATCCTGATGTAATTCATGTTATTTATGGTCATGGTGGTGAACAACTGAAGAACTCACTCCCTGACTTACCTGTGCATTGGGTGAACCAGAAAGAACAATTAGGCACTGGGCATGCGGTAATGCAAGCCTTACCGTTTATTCCTTCAAAAACACAAGTTCTTATTTTATCTGCCGACGTTCCACTCATCCAAATAAACACTCTTCGCGCTTTAGTTGAATGCGGTAATTCAGCAAATCCTTCTAAGTCCGTTTTAGCACTCTTGGTTGCTCATCTCGAAGATCCCAGCGGTCTGGGGCGTATTATTAGAGACAATCAAGGTGAAGTTTCCATCATTGTAGAAGAAAAGGATGCAAATGAGCAAGAAAAGAATGTAAAAGAAATTTATGCGGGTATTTGTTGTGCATTGTCTGATGATTTGGTAAATTGGTTGCCCATGCTGGGTAATGATAACGCACAATCCGAGTATTATCTAACAGAAATTATTGCTTTAGCAGTTGCCAGAAAAACATCAATTAAAACACTAGGTACAAATGATATTGCAGAAATTCAAGGGGTAAATAATCGCTTGCAATTACAACAATTGGAGCGGGTATGGCAGCTAAGACAAGCAGAAAAATTGTTACAACAGGGAGTAACTATAGCTGATGCAAATCGTTTTGATTTACGCGGCGAGTTAACTTGTGGCAAAGATGTTTTTATTGATGTAAATTGTGTCTTTAGTGGCAGAGTTGTTATTGGTGATGGTTGTATTATAGGACCTAATTGCATTCTGACGGACGTAACTTTAGGAGCTGGTTGTGAGGTTTATGCTAATAGTGTATTGGAAGAATCTCAGATAGCAAATGAATGTATGATTGGTCCTTTTGCTCGATTGAGAGCCGGAACGCAATTAGCTAAAAAATGTAAAATAGGTAATTTTGTTGAAACAAAAAAAGCACTATTTGATGAAGGAACTAAAGCAAGTCATTTAAGCTACTTGGGTGATGTGAGTCTAGGTAAAAATGTTAATGTAGGTGCAGGCACGATTACTTGTAATTATGATGGAGTTAATAAACATCAGACGATTATTGAAGAAGGAGTTTTCATTGGTTCGGATACTCAATTAGTTGCTCCAGTGACTGTAGGTGCTTATGCAACTATTGGTGCAGGAAGTACTATTCGTAGAAATGTTCCTCCAGGAGAGTTAACTCTGACCGAATCAAAACAAAAAACATTATATGGTTGGAAAAGACCAGTTAAGAAAGAGTAATCATTTTTTCAAAGTATTTGACTGCGGGGCCGAAGCTGTATTTTTTTCCATATACGTACAGAATTTAAGAATGAATGGCAATGCAAACAAGGTCATTAAAAGCTTGTATTTCCAAATGCTTATAACCAAATTTACTATCTGATCATGAGGATAAATCCCGCCAAACAGTAAATTGTATTCAATTAAGCATAATAAAGAATTGGCGGAGAGATTTGCAATTAAAATACGTAAAGGACGCTGCAAACCCAACTTGGGATGCTTCAAGTAATGTAATAACATAGCATTGCTGATAAAAGTTGTGATCAAAGAAAGAGATGCGGCAGGCAATCTTTTGAGTATGATGTAGTTGTAAAAAGGATTGAAATTAAAAAAAGTTGGAGCCGGCAAGGCAACAATCCCCATTAAAAGAGCATCAAAAATAAATTGAGTAGTAATTAATATAAGACAAAATCTCAGATTTACCCGGTATCCCCACAGTTCACCGAGTAAAGTGCTAATGGTCAAAGTAATAGGAAAAAATAATGAACTAGCAGATAGGGTACTTGTTTTATTAATAACAGATACTATTTTATATTCACATGCAACACAAATAAGCATCATGACAATCGCCACACAAATAAAATAATGATATAAAGGTAATTCTTCTTTGTCTCGATAGGAACTTAGAAAGGTTGTTTGGTATTTCAATAAATAAATCAGATAAATCACACCAATAATAAGCAGTATGACTGATGTGGTTATAAATGAATCAATAAAAATATGCATAATACTTTGTAGATGTGTACCAGAAAATAAAAGAAAAAAATCCAATCCAAAGAAACTTAAGCCACCTAGTATAGCTAGAAGCATGCATTGTTTTGCTGAAGGTAAGAATTTATTGGATTTAGGATAAACTAAGAGATGTGGCAAATAAAAACTGAGAGCAAAGGCAATAGTTGTGGCGAAGAACTTTTTAGGGATGTCTTCAAAAATAATTAGATAAATGGGATTTTCATGCATGTATTCAGCAGCGGGCATATTTACTAGTACATAGACTCCAATAGAAAATACATATAAAGTAATTAAAGAAATATTTAGGAAATGTCTTTGTTCTTTAACAGAACAGTTTCTTAATGCTAACAAATACAATCCAGCAATCATGGGACAGATCAAGCTGGTCACGGAAAACATGAGCCCTTGTAGCAAAATAATTTTAAACGATACGTTAATTAATAAGATAAGAGAAGTAATAACACTTACAGTCAGAAACAAAAAGCCAGCAGAGCGTTGAGAAGGCAATGATTGAATCATATATGTAAGATTTCCATAAATTGTATTAGACCAAAAATTGCTTTTTAATGAGCTACTTCGTGCGCAAATATAGCACTCATGTGCTTAAAATAGCAAGTAGTCATTTTTTACGATCAGGGTTTAGACATCGAATAACTTTTGATTTCTACGTTCCAGTAATCCACTGATCTTGATAGAAATATAGAAGGAGCAAAGGTTAATATCATCTATTGCAAGTTTGATTTTTTATGCGTAGAACAGTACATTGTACTTGTTCTACGCTTTTATGGCGTAATTCAACCGCCACGGTTGTATTGTAATGATGGCTGCTCATTATTATTGGGATTTTCTATATTGATGTCCTTTAGAGGAACTCGCTGTTTGGTTGAAAATAATCTATTAGCGTTTATTAATGGTGAATTCTTTTTGGTTATTAAATTTTTAGCATCAGTTACCTTCGTTGTACTTGGGGCGATTAATTCCTGTGGTGGAGCTAATGGCTCTTTTGTTTTTTCCTCTGGGGGAGATTCAATTATTTTTCCTTCATCATGTAAAGCCGATTTGACGGGTGTTTGGCTCAATTTCACGTTATAGGAGACATTATTTCGTTCAAGCCAATGTTCAAGTGCATCAACAAAATCCCAAAAATCTTCTTTCTTACTCAATGACATAAGAAACTCCGATAATTTTATAGGTAGACCAAAACGGAGGTATAGTATTGCTGGCAGTGTATGTTTTGTTACGTATCCAATAGGCTTGGGAGCTGTTGTTAATAATTTTACAGGTTTTGCGGATTGCACTACTACATTTGGTTGGGGTTTGACTAAGGGCAAAGTCAGGTGGGATGCAATATTAATGTACGTCAATAGTAATAAATGACGTAAGGTTCGGAGGTAGAGATAAGGAGGCATACCTACGGTAGATTCAAGAACACGATCCATCAATGCAGAAGAGACGGTGTACAGTAACCCTATAGAAAATACGGATTCTGACTTCATCGCTTTATGACGCTCACAGCGCTCTGGTGTGGCCATACGAGTAATATATTCTCCGTAAAAATAGATGGCTAATAACCAAGACAATTGTTCACCACCATAGGGTAATTTACTTATTCCCCAAAGTACCAAATCATTACCAGCTAATACTATTGGTTCACGCAAAGAACCTTTGAATTTACGTTTAAAATTACATTCTTCTTCGATACATAATGTTTCAGGAGGTTTTGTGAGCTTCGCCTTATATGCGTTAAAAGAGGAGGATCCTAAGGAGTCCAGTATTAAGGTATGTACAACTAATTGAGATGCCTGTCTTAAGGTATATATTTTAACTGCATAATTTACCAAAGATAAAGAAGACAAGAAGAGATTGTATGGGGCAAGCATCGATGCTTGCTCAGTATTATAACCTGTACGAAAATATCGTTGAATTCCGTTATTTGCTAAATGTACCGAAGCTACCGGTAAAACATCATAAAATAAAACATTTCCCATTCCTTTGAGCATTTTCAATACGGCAGGTGTAACTATTGCCGGAATTGTTTCACGTAATGCCAAACCTTCTTCAATTACGTAATTTATGGTTGGTGATAAAGGTGTATGATTCCAAATCCATGCAACCCCATTGCCAATTACTTTAGTTCCATCTTCAACTGTTGTCCACCAGCTCATAATTATGCTCCCTGCACATCGAGATTTTATTGTATGAGTAAAAAAATAGAAATGCTAGTCTTTTTCTCATGAAGTGCAGGATGATTACATTGTGTTGCGAATAGGATTAAGGCAAATTTTTATCTGGATATTCACAAAGATCCTGAATGATGCAGGTTTTGCATTTTGGACTGCGTGCGCTGCATACATAACGACCATGCAAGACAAGCCAATGATGAGCATCTTTTAAAAATTCTGGCTCTATGTTTTTAAGTAGCGCTTTTTCTACTGCTAAGGGAGTTTTCCCTTTGGCAACCTTTGTTCGATTGGCTACCCGAAAAATATGAGTATCAACAGCGATAGTGGGTTCTCCAAAAGCCGTATTCAGGATAACATTAGCTGTTTTGCGGCCTACTCCAGGTAAGGATTCCAGGTCACCGCGTTGATTAGGGACTTCGCCTTGATACTTTTTGAGAATTAAGTCACAGGTTTTGATAATGTTTTGTGCTTTGTTATGATACAGGCCAATCGATTTTATATATTCTTTTAATTTTTCCAGGCCCAAATCGAGTATGCCTTGAGGGGTATTTGCTATGGGAAATAATTTGGTTGTTGCTTTATTTACACTCACATCAGTTGCTTGTGCTGAAAGAATGACAGCAATCAATAATTCAAAAGAAGAATGATAAATCAATTCCGTTGTTGGGTGAGGATTGTGCGTACGAAAACGCATAAAAATTTCACGGCGTTTCTGTTTATTCATGCGTTTTTTTCGCTTTAACTCGCGCTAATGCTTGTTGAATATAATCTTGCTTTGCTTGTATATCTTCGATTTGATGGGCTGACTTTAGCGTAATTTGACGTCTTTCTCTGTAAACTTGTTGTTTTTCATGTTCCTCTCGCAAAATACGTGTTTGTTTGGCATTAAAACGTTTGCGTGCTAAATCTTTATCATAGGCCACATCTTCTAAAGTAATCATCTCGATACAATCTACTGGGCAGGGTTCAACGCATAAGCCACAACCGGTACATTCATGCTCCATTACTGTATGCATTAATTTACCACTGCCGATAATTGCATCGACAGGACATGCTTTGATACATTTGGTGCAGCCAATACATTCTGCCTCGCGAATGACTGCAACAGAAGGAGCTCGAGTATTAGCTTTAGCTTCATCTAGATAAGCCGTTGCATCAATATTCAGTAAAGTGCCTAAAGCTTTAACGGTTGCAACTCCACCAGGTGGGCATTTATTGATCGTAGCCGTGCCTTGAGCTAGAGCCTCAGCATAGGGTAAACATCCCGAAAAATTGCACTCACCACATTGCGTTTGGGGTAAAAGCGCATCAATTTCTTTAACTAAAGCCATTATAACACCTGCTTGGACTGTTCCAGCATCGCTTGAATTTTTTCTTTTTCAACACGAAGCATTAAAGGCTGAAAGGTGTTAATCTGATGGTTTAATAGAGGTTTATCGATTATTTCCCATGTGAGTGGCTCGCAATTGAGAAAGTCTTCTGCAGCTTTTGCCATTAAAGGTAATACAGGCTTTAAGTAAGTGATTAAAATACGAAATAAGTTAATACCCATGGTACAAATAGCTTGTACTTCTGAAAGTCTTTCCTCTTCCTTTGCTAATATCCAGGGCTTATTGGCGTCAATGTATTGATTCACTTTGTCGGCGCAGTCCATAATGTGGCGTATAGCGCGCGCATAATCACGAGAAATAAAGGATTCAATAATCTCCGTACGTACTTTAAGTAACTCGGCATATAATTGTGGTTCACTTAAGCTAATGCTTAAACAGTTATCGAAACGTTTATTGATAAAACCAGCACAACGGCTTGCTATATTGACCACTTTACCTACGAGATCCGCATTGATCCTGTTGGTAAAATCATCAAAATTCAAATCCAAATCATCAACACGACCATTAAGTTTCGCAGCAAAATAATAGCGTAAATATTCTGGATGTAGATGTTCCAGATAAGTACGAGCCTGAAGAAAAGTTCCCCGAGACTTTGACATTTTCTGACCATCAACAGTCAAAAAACCATGAGTATAAACGGCTGTAGGCATTCGATGATCACTGGCAGCTAACATAGCAGGCCAAAATAAGGCATGAAAATATACAATGTCTTTGCCAACAAAATGATATAATTCGGTGGTCGAGTCTTTATCCCAAAATTCTGCGAAAGATACTCCTTGTGTATCACAGTATTTTTTAAAACTGGCCATATAGCCTATAGGTGCATCCAGCCAGACATAGAAGTATTTATCTGTTGTACCAGGGATAGGAAATCCGAAATAAGGAGCATCGCGAGAAATATCCCATTGTTTTAAACCTGCAGCAAACCATTCATCCAATTTATTCGCTACTTCAATTTGCAGATGGCCGCTACGCGTCCATTCTTTTAGCAGTTTCTCATAACGAGGCAGATCAAAGAAATAATGTTCGGAATCTTTTTCTATAGGCTTCGCGCCAGAAACGACAGAAACTGCATCAATAAGATCAGTGGGAGTGTAGGTTGCACCACAGGCTTCACAGTTATCACCATATTGATCTTTAGCACCACATTTAGGACAGGTGCCCTTGACATAACGATCGGGTAAAAACATTTTTTTTAAAGGATCATAGGCTTGGCGTATCGTTCGTTTGATAATAGAGCCGTTTGCCTGTAATTTTTCATAAATATCTTCGGCCAAAGCTTTATTTTCGGGCGAATGGGTGCTGTGATAACAATCATAGGCAATAGCAAAAGCTCTAAAATCATGTTCATGGCTTAGTTTTATTTCAGCAGTTAAGGACTCAGGACTAATACCCATTTGTTCAGCCTTTAACATAATGGGGGTGCCATGCGCGTCGTCGCCACAAATGCTAATACACTCAATCCCAGACATTTTATGAGTACGCACCCAAATATCGGTTTGAATATGCTCCACTAAATGCCCTAGGTGTAAATGTCCATTTGCATAGGGTAAGGCGCTGGTAACCAGCATTTTACGTTGTTTTGCCATTAATGAGAGTACCTGCATGTAAAATGGCGGATTATAACGCAAATATTAAGGAAATGCTGTAGGGAGAACTTTAAGTTTGAAATCTAATTAATTGGGCGTTCGAATTTAGATTTAAATTTGTAGCAGAATAAAATTTTTGAAGGTA
>JACPOX010000311.1 GCA_016191305.1 Legionella longbeachae
ACGAGTATAAACGGGCATAAGTATAAAATAAGCAAAGTATAATAAGATGGCTATACGCGCTGAAAACAAACGTAGCGGAGTCACAGGGATTGTTCCTAAATAACCTAATAGTACAAAAGCTGTTATTCCCAGAAACAGCATACTTCGTGATAAAATTCCTTTATAGCGCATGGAGCGAACAGGACTGCAATCAAGCCAAGGTATAAAGAAAAGAAATAATACAGCTGCCCCTATACAAAGAATTCCTAATAATTGATCGGGTATGGCCCTCAGCATGGCATAAAAAGGAGACATATACCACATTGGAGCAATATGATCTGGAGTACTTAAGGGGTTAGCTGGTGCAAAATTATTATGTTCTAAAAAATATCCGCACATCTCCGGAGCAAAAAAAACTACTGCAAAAAATAGGATGAGAAAAGCTATCACCATAACTAAATCTTTTACCATAAAATAAGGATGAAAAGGAATACCATCTACAGGTTTACCATCTGCATCCAGCTTGTTTGTAATTTCAATACCTTCTGGATTATTAGAGCCGACTTTATGTAGTGCAACAACATGTAAAAAAACTAACAAAAACAGCAAGAATGGAATAGCAATTACATGTAAGGCAAAAAAGCGTTGTAAGGTAACATTGCTCACTGTATAGTCCCCTCGGAGCCAAACAACCATACCCTTACCAATATAAGGAATTGCACTAAACAAAGAAGTGATTACCTCAGCGCCCCAATAAGACATTTGTCCCCAAGGGAGTAAATAACCAAAAAATGCACCAGCTAAAAGCAGGACATACAAAAACATTCCTAAAAGCCAAACCAGCTCTCTTGGTTTTTGATAAGAGCCATAAAGCAAGCCGCGAAACATATGCAAGTAAATAACAATAAACAAAGCTGAAGCACCTGTAGAATGCATATATCGTAATAACCAACCAAAATTGACTTCTCGCATTATGTATTCAATTGAAGAAAATGCTTGCTCAGCGCTTGGAGTATAGAACATCGACAGCCACAAGCCGGTAATAAATTGATTGATTAAAATGACAAGTGCTATTGAACCAAAAAAATAAAGAAAATTTAAGTTCCTGGGAACATAATAGCCACTAAAATAGTTTCTCCAGGTGCTCACCAAGGGAAAACGTTCATCTAACCAATTGAAGAGTCTCTTCATTCATTCGCCTCATCACCAACAACAATAGTATGATCATCAATAAAATAATATGGCGGTACTTCCATATTAATCGGTGCAGGAACATTTTTAAAAACCCTACCTGAAAGATCAAAAGTTGATCCATGACAAGGACAGAAAAAACCACCTGGCCAGTCAGGGCCCAAATCACCAAGATCAGGTTTGTATTTAGGAGAACAACCTAAGTGTGTACAGATTCCGATAAGTACTAAATATTCCGGATTGATGGAACGATGAGTGTTCTTTGCATAACTTGGCTGCTGATCGGTTAATGAATGAGGATCACGTAACATTGAAGGATTTGACCTTAATCGCTGCAACATCTCTTTAGTTCGTCTTATGATCCATACTGGTTTTCCGCGCCAAGCAACAACAGCTTGCTCACCTGGCTCTAGTTTACTTAAATCTATTTGTACAGGGGCAGCTTCAGCCTGGGCTTTAGAGCTAGGTAACCATGAAGCAACAAAAGGTGTTAATGCACACAAAGCACCTATACCACCCAATATACACGTAGTGGTTAATAAAAACTGGCGACGATTATTATCGATAAGATCATCTTCAGCCTGATCTTGCTGAGGATCAGCCATTTTATTCACTATAAAGCCCATTTTTCATTAAAACATCATTATTTAAATAGATACAACATGCTCAACCTCGACAGCCCACTGCCATAAGTTAATAAATTTATAGGTTGGGCCCCTGGCTCAACAAAGGCTAGATGTTAGGCCAGTGTTTCTTTTGGGCCCGGGACCCAACCTACATTTTAAAGCCATTTTTCCTTAACTTAATGGCATATCCTCGACTGTCTGCGTATATCCACAGAATCTATTAATACTGTCAGATTTATAGACCAGCAGAGGAGCCACGGGACCTAATAAGTGTTATACGTATTTAAATCATAGACGGTCTAGATTATGTAAAAAAAAACCCCGCAAGTGCAGGGTTTTTTCAACCAATAAACGATTAACGTTTGGAGTATTGAGTTGCACGACGTGCTTTGTGCAAACCAACTTTCTTTCTTTCAACACGACGTGAATCTCGTGTTAATAAACCGCGAGCACGGAGTTTTCTACGGAAAGAATTTGGATTAGGCTCAGCATCTTCTGCTAAATCTTTTTCATCATAAGCAACCAACGCTCTTGCGATACCTAAGCGTACAGCACCTGCTTGACCTGAAATTCCACCACCTACTACGGTGATGTATAAATCAAATTTATTGACAAGATCAACGGTTTCTAATGGCTGCATAACAACCATGCAAGAGGTTTCACGGCAGAAATATTCTTGTAAAGTACGACCATTCACTTTGATCTCACCTTTACCTGGACGTAAAAACACACGAGCTGTTGAACTTTTTCTACGACCAGTGCCGTAATATTGCTTCACTTCAGCCATAATACTTATTCCTCAATATCAAGTTTTTTGGGTTGTTGCGCAGCATGTGGATGTTCGTTGCCTACATATATTTTTAGCTTAC